>JAFARW010000079.1 GCA_019245275.1 Vulcanimicrobiota bacterium | reverse complement strand
ATTGAAGACTTCAGCGACGACGCCTTGCGCGCTGAACGCTGCATCGCCGTGAATGAGGATCGGTGCGGCTTTCTTAAAATCGAGCGTCGCCATCGGCGTCGAATGGCCGGTTTGCAGCGCGCGCGTGCTGCCTTCCACAACGGGATCAACCGCTTCCAAGTGACTCGGATTGTGCGTCAGGTGAACGGCAATCGTCGAGCCGTTCGGCAAAACGTATTGCCCTTCGGCCCCATGATGGTACTTGACGTCGCCTGTCACATCTGCGTCTTCTGCGATCTCACCGCGCCGGTTTGCCGCTTCGAATTCGACTAAGATCTCTTCGTACGGCGCATTGACGACGTGCGCGATCGTATTCAAGCGTCCGCGATGCGCCATTCCGAGCACCGCATGCTGAACACCGTCCTTGGCGAGCATGACCAACATCTCTTCGAGCATCGGTACCATGACGTCGAGCCCTTCGATCGAGAATGTCTTCTGGCCGAGGAACGTCCGGCGCAAATACCGTTCGAGCGTTTCGACGCGCGTCAACCGCTGCAGCACCTCGAGCTTTCGCTCCGGACTGAGCTCGGGGCGATGGTTGCCGGACTCGATCCAATCGCGCAACCATTCGCGCTGCGCGGTATTGGAAATGTGTTCGATCTCGTAAGCGATCGTCGAGCTGTAGGTCTGCTTCATCCGCGGCAGCACGTCGGCGAGCGTGTTACCCGGCACTTTGACACGCAGCACCGATGCGGGAATCGCGGCTTGCAACGCCGGTGTCAAACCGTAGTTTTGGGGATCGAGCGCCGGGTCGCCGACGGGTTGCGTTCCGAGCGGATCGAGCGTTGCGGCGAGATGTCCATGCGTGCGATAGGACGCAATGATCGCCATGCCCGCCGCGACCGCGCGCAGCATCTCGTCGGACGGTGCAACGCCGGGCGCTTGCGGTGCGGTCGGCTCGAGTTGCGCGGTCGCCTTCGCTTGCAAACCGAGTGCCGCGAAGACCGCTTCGTAGAAATCGTCTTTTCCGGCGAGCAGCTCATCGACGCGTCGCAAGAATTCACCCGACTGCGCGCCTTGAATAACGCGATGGTCGTAGGTGCTCGTCATCGTCATCACGCGCTCGACGCCCATCGAGCGTAGCGCCGATTCATTCGCGCGGCTCATGCCGGGCGGATAACCGATCGCGCCGGCCGCGATGATCGCGCCTTGTCCGGCCATCAGTCGCGGAACCGAGGCGACCGTTCCAATGCCGCCCGGATTGGTCAGAGTAAACGAAGCGCCGCTCAGATCATCGGCCGTCAGCTTTCCGTCGCGAGCCTTGGTGACGAGCTCCTCGTACGTGTTGCGGAAGGTCGCAAAGTCAAGTTGGTCCGCGCTCTTGATAACCGGCACGACCAAGAAGCGGGAGCCGTCTTTGCGTTGCGCATCGACGGCGAGCCCAAGGTGAACGCCCGGCTCAACGCGTTGAGGCGTCGTGCCGTCGCGACGGAAGTGCGCGGTAATCGCCGGCATCTCGTGCGCGGCACGCGCGAGTGCGAATGCGATGAGATGCGTGAACGAGACTTTTTCCGGCCGTCCCGCCGCGCGCAGGGCGCCGCCTAATTCCTTGCGCCGCGCATCCAGCACATCGACCGGAATCGTCCGAAAACTCGTCGCCGTCGGAACGGAAAGACTCTGCTCCATGTAATCGGCGAGCATTGCCGGCGGGCCCTTGATCGTCGTCACCTTTACGTGGGGCGCGAGCGGCGGCAGCGACGGCGCGCGCATCGTCGCGGCGCCGTTTCCGCCTGCACGTGACGCCTCGGCCATAAGATCGTCGAGATCTTCACGTAAGATTAGACCATTTGGACCACTACCGCGAACGGTGCGCAGATCGATTCCGAATCGATTTGCAATGCGTCGCGCCTGAGGCGTTGCGACGAAATTATCCCGCGGTGCTGTCGGCGCAGCGGAAACCGCCGCCGGTTTCGCCTTTGCTTCGACCGCGTGCGTTGATCCTTGCGCAGAAGATGCTACCCCCGCGACTCGCTTCTTGGCGGCGTCGATTTCAACGAGCGGCGCTCCCACCGCCACGCTTGCGCCCTCGTCAACGAGCAACTTGGTGATGACGCCCGAAGCCGTGGATGGCACCTCAACGTCAACTTTGTCCGTCGTGATCTCGACGAGCGGATCGCCTTCATTGACAAAATCACCCGGCTTGCGCATCCACTCGACGACAGTGCCGCTCGTAACGGATTCGCCCATCTCGGGCATAGCGACCGTCACGAGTTGCGGCGGGTCTTCCGCCTCGACAGCGGCCGGCGGAGCGCCGTCACTCTTTACGGCTGCACCGTGATCGGACTTTGCACCATCACCGGCGACGGCCGGTGATTTCGCGGATGTGTCGATCTCGGCAAGGAGCGCACCGACGCTTACCTTTGCGCCTTCGTCGGCGGCAACGCGCGCAACAACGCCGGATTCCGGCGCCGGCACCTCGACATCAACTTTGTCGGTTGTGATCTCGACGAGCGTCTCGCCTTGCTGCACATACTCGCCGACTCGCTTGCGCCACTCGACGATCGAGCCTTCGGCAACGGACTCGCCCATTTCGGGGAGCGTGACTTTGACCATGGACTTTTATGGTTTTTCCGAGCCACGCACAGAGCGCCTGCCGAGAGGTTCTGTCGCACCGGTGCTGGATTGCACGGCTATGGAAACGCATGAAATCGATCCGGTTCACTCGACTGCCGCCGAACTAAGCCGCACCGCTTTTGTCGGCCTATCCGCGGCGGCCGTTGCGGGCGCCGCTTCTACAGCCGTCTTAGCGCAGCCCGAACTTGGAAAGCCACATCCGCCGCTGGTTGCCGAAGACGATCCGGCGATCACCGCGGCAACCGTTACACTCACGCGGCCCGACGGCGATATTTCCGCATACGCCGCCACACCAAAGGATGCATCAGCGAGCACACCGGGCGTCGTCGTCGTTTTGCATATCTGGGGCGTTGACGCCAATATCCGCGACATCGTGCGCCGGTTTGCGAAAGCGGGTTACGTCGCAATTGCTCCAGACTTGTTCGGTCGTATGGGCGCACCGAGCGGCGACAACGCGTCGGATAGTGCTGTCTTTCGGCCGTTTGCCTCAAAGCTCGATAGCAAACAAGTGGACGGCGACATCCGTGCTGCCGCAGAGTGGATCCGTTCGCAGCATCCGCAGGCGAAAATCGGCGTGACCGGCTTTTGCATGGGCGGCAAGATCGCGCTCCGTCAAACGATCGACAACGGCGATATTTTCTCCGCGGGCTCGATTTGGTATGGAGCCGTGCGTGGAGTGACGGGCGGACCAAGCGACAACAGCGCACCCATTGACGCGGCCCTCGCCTATGTCGATCAGATTCACATCCCGATCGAGGGCAGCTACGGCGAACGTGATACCGGCATCTTAGCGGCCGATGTGCGTGAATTTCAAAAGCGCTTGCGCGTACCCAACGACATCAAGATCTACGCGGAAGCCGGCCACGGATTCTTCGACGATACACGCGCTTCGTATGTGCCGTCCGCGGCGGCTGACGCATGGCCGCGCGCGCTCGCGTTCTTTGCCAAGTATTTGAAGTCGTAGGGCGAACTTATGTTCGAGTGAGCGTCTCGACAGAAGTTCTCAGCGCGATCCTTGGGATTGCGATCGGTGGCATCGTCGTTTGGCTGCTGCTGCAATCGTACGCAAGGCAACTTCAAGCGCGTTGCAGCGCGGCCGAACGCGAATGCGCCGTCGCGCAAGCGCGGTTGGCGGATCAGGATGAACGCCACCAGAACGCGGTTCAAACCGTTGCCGAGCAGCTCAAGAATGAGCTCACCGAAGCGAATAGCCGGATCGCACAGCGCAATCGCGATGAGTTCTTGGAGCTTGCCGCACAGCGTTTGCAACCGGTGCAAGAGAAACTGACCGAGTTCGACACCTTCGTCAAAGACGTCGAGCGGCAGCGAGTCGGCGCCTATGAGGGTCTAACCGAACAGATCAAACAGCTTACTGCCCACGGTGACCGGCTAGCGGACACAACATCCAACTTAGCGACGCAAACTTCCGTCCTCCTCACTGCGCTGCGCAACCCGACGACGCGCGGCAAGTGGGGTGAAGTGCAGCTGCGTCGCGTCGTCGAGCTGGCCGGTATGGAGCCGTATTGCGATTTCAGCGAGCAGCAAACGTTCGAATCCGTTGATGGCGCAGCTCGGCCCGACATGACCGTCAAGCTGCCCGGAAACTCGCTGATCTTCGTGGACGCCAAGGTTCCGCTGAATGCATACCTTGAGGCCGTTGAGCTATCGGATGAAACCCCTCGTCGGGAAAAACTCCGTCAACATTCGGTAGCGATGAAGTCGCACGTCGATGCCTTGGCGCGCAAGAACTACCAGCGCAGCGAAGGATCGGCCGACTTCGTCGTCATGTTCGTGCCGGGAGAAGCATTCTTGAGCGCTGCCTGTATTGAGAATCCCGACTTGATCGAATACGGCGCTAACCGCGGAATCTACATCGCGAGCCCGCTGACGCTGATGGCGCTTCTCCGCTCGTATGCGCTCGGCTGGCAACAACGGCGTCAGGAAGAGAATGCAAGACAGATCGCGGTCTTAGGGCGTGAGCTCTACGATGCGGTCCGAGTGTTTGCATCGCACTTTACAAAGATCGGCGCGGCCCTTGAGGGCGTCGTTTCCGCGTATAACAGCACTGTCGGATCGATGGAAGGGCGTGTGCTACCGCGCGGGCGCAAACTCAAGGAGACGGCGTCGCTTTCAGACGCCGAGCTGAGCGAGCCTTACGCGGTTGAAACGGGAATCCGTCCGGTGTCAGCGCTCGATGTGCCTTCGCAACCGCAGCTTGAGCTGGACGACGGCAACTAGGATTGCGGTTACTGTTTGCCTTCGAGTTGCCTTAGCGCCGTGAGCGTGTTCTCGACATGCTTGCCCGGATCGAGCGACGAGTAGACATACGCGATCTTGCCGTCCCTGCCGATAACATACGAAGTGCGGTTTGCATATTTCGGTGCGGCTTTGAGAATCGAATCGTAAGCCGCCGCAACCTTTAGGTCCGCATCGGCCGCCACCGGAAACTTGCTGCGGCACTCGCTGACCGAGAACTTGTTGAGCACGTCAATCGTGTCGTGCGAGACGCCGATCACCGTGGCGCCAAGCGCCTTGTACTGATCGATCGCATCCGCAAAGTCGTGCGCTTCGACCGTGCAGCCTTTCGTGAAGGCCGCCGGATAGAAGTAGAGTACGACCGGGCCTTTCTTCAGCGCATCGCCGAGTGCGAACGTAAACACTTGGCCGGCAAGCGAGGCCGGCAACTTGAAATCCGGCGCATTGTCGCCAACTTTGAGACTCGCGAAAGCCGGCGACGCTAAGAACAGAATCAATGTTAGCGCACTGACGAGCCGGCGCATCAAAAACATTTGTGGTCCTCCTACAATCCCATGAGCCGCGCGATTACGAGCCGCTGCACTTCGTTCGTACCTTCGCCGATCTCGTTGATCTTCTGATCGCGATACATGCGCGATACCGGATACTCTTCCATAAAGCCGTAGCCGCCGTGAATCTGCAAGGCTTCATTGACGACACGGCGTGACGCCTCGCCGGAGAAGAGTTTACCCAGACTTGCCGAGAGCGCGAAGTCGCGCCCTTGATCCTTTTCCCATGCCGCCTTGAGCACCATCAGCTTCGCATGCTCGATTTCGGTCAGCATATCGGCAAGTTTGAATTGAATTGCCTGAAACTGCGAAATCGGTTTGCCGAACTGTTGACGCTCTTTCGCGTATTTGAGCGCTTCATCGTAAGCGCCCATCGCAAGGCCGACCGAGAGTGCGCCGACCGAGATCCGTCCGCCATCGAGCGTGATCAAGAAGTTCTTTAAGCCCTCGCCGCGCGTGCCCAGAACATTTCCCTCGGGTACTTCCGCATCCGCAAACGATAGCTCGCGCGTATCCGATGCACGCCAGCCCATCTTCTTGTACTTTTTGCTGCGCGTGAAGCCGGGTGTATCTTGGGGCACGATCAGGTTCGTAATCTCCGGCTTTCCGTTGTGCCGGCCGGTCACGGCGGTGATCGTCGTACCGCCGCTGATGTCGGTGCCGCTGTTCGTGATGAACGCTTTCGTACCGTTGATGATCCACTTGCCGTCGCGCAGCTCGGCCCGGGTTTGCGTCCCGCCGGCGTCGCTTCCGGCGTTCGGCTCGGTCAGCCCGAAGCCCCAAAGCATCTTGCCCTGCGCGAGCGGCACAAGATACTTCTGCTTCTGCTCCTCGGTTCCGAAGAGTAAAAATGGCGATGCACCGAGCGAGACGTGCGCGGCTAAGGTAATTGCCGTCGAGGCATCGGCACGCGCAATTTCCATGACGGCCAGTGCATAACTGATCGTGTCGGCCCCCGATCCACCGTACTCTTCAGGAAAGGGAAGCCCCAGGAGTCCGAGCTCCGCCATCTTGGCAACCAAGTCGTACGGAAACGACTCATCGCGATCCATCGTCTCCGCACGAGGCGCAACTTCTTCGCGTGCGAAATCGCGACAAAGACTTTGGATGGCCTTTTGCTCGTCGCTTAAATCAAAGTCCACGGCTCGGAGGTATCCGCTCGAACACTTTGAAAAACCCTCTCGCAAGCGATGATTTCCCTGCGCGGCGTAACGCTCGTTTATCCAAACGGCGTGCGCGCTCTCGACCGCATCGACCTCGAAATCGAGAAAGGCACCTTCGTCTTCTTGGTCGGACACTCAGGCACCGGAAAATCGAGCGTTCTCCGTCTCCTCTATCGTGAAGTCAAGCCCACCGCCGGGACCGTCGTTGTCGACGGCATCCGTGTCGATCGTCTTCGCAAGTCGCGCGTGCCGGCGCTGCGACGCCACCTCGGCGTCGTCTTTCAAGATTTCAAACTGTTGAACGAAAAGACGGTCTGGGAAAACGTCGCGTTCGCACTACAAGTGACCGGCGCGCACACGCGTGACGTCATGCGTCAGGTGCCGCGCGTGCTCGATCTGGTCGGTCTCTCACATAAGAGCCGGATGTATCCGAACGAACTTTCCGGGGGCGAGCAACAGCGCACGGCAATCGCGCGCGCACTCGTGAACAATCCAAAGTTGCTGCTCTGCGATGAGCCGAGCGGAAATCTCGATCCGACGAACACGACTGAGATCATGGAGCTGCTGCTGCGAATCAACTTAAAAGGGACGACCGTCGTCGTTGCGACGCACAATCAAGCCGTCGTCGATCGCATGCGACGCCGGGTCGTTCGGCTCGACGACGGGCGCATCGTCACCGACGAAGAGCGCGGATATTACTTCCTTGGACTGGGGCAAACTCAAGTTCTTTCTGGGTGAAGTTGGGCGCAACTTCACTCGCAATGCTGGGATGCAGGCTACTGCAATCGGCACCGTTACCGTAACGATCATTCTGCTCGGCGCATTCTTGTACGTTCGCGGGCTGATGATGCATTTGAGCACCGAGGTTTTCAACCAGATCGAAATCTCGGTCTATCTAAGCGAATCCGCCACTCCCGTCCAGACGGCGGCTCTGCGCACCACAATCGCCCGCGATCGGCGAGTGCGTTCGGTCCAGTTCGTTCCCAAGAAAGAGGGGCTCAAGGAGCTGCGCCGGCGGATGGGCGGGCAGGTCGATACGTCCCTATTGACCCAGAACCCCCTGCCCGATAAGTTGCGCGTGCGGGTGCGCACGCCCGAAGACGTCTCGCGGGTCGCCGCTCACATCGCGAAGCTGCCGGGCGTGAGTACGATCAACTACGGCCAGGACGTGGTCGCACGGCTGATGCAGCTTAGTTCTGTGCTCGGGAAAATCGGAATCGCTATTATCGCCACCTTTGTGGTGATCGCCTCGATCATCATCTCGAACACGATCCGCCTGACGGTCTTCGCGCGGCGCCGTGAAATCGGAATCATGCAGCTGGTCGGCGCGACGAACGCCTACATTAGATTGCCGTTTATCTGCGAGGGCTTCTTGGACGGTCTCTGCGGCGCACTTCTTGCGCTTGCTTTGCTTGCGATTGCCAAAGTCGAGCTGATGCCCAAACTCTCGGCCGCGCTCCCGTTCGTGCGGCTCGGTGCGGCGTCGATCGACGTCTGGCAGCTTGCGCTGGAGCTGCTCCTGGTCGGTGGCGCAGTCGGCGCGCTGGCATCCTGGGTGTCGGTCGGCCGATATCTGCGTGTGTAAGCCCAGGTAGCCTTAAGTTTCTAACCGTACACTTCGACCGGCTTAGTTCAGCCATAAGGCAACCCGGCTGGTTAAACGTTGGTATATAAGAGGAAGCCCAGGAACTTTGGGGAGGCAGATAGACAGACTCCGTGACGTCTAAGATTCGCGCGCTCGTTGCGGCGCTCGTCGTGGTGATCGTCGCTTTTGCAGGCGCGCTTTACCTTGGGTATCGCAGCGGGCTCAGCGTCGCGGAGCTCAGTGCGATGCGCAAAACTGACGTCGCGAGCATCAGCGACCTTCGCTCGCTCTTCACCGGCAACGGTGAACAGCAGGCGCTCGACTTTGCCTTTCGCAGCGTCGTCGAGAAATTTTACAAACCGGTCGATGCGCAGCGGCTCCTGGACGGCGAGCGATCGGGACTCCTTTCGACGCTCAAACATGACAAGCACATAGCAAACGCTGCACTGCCGGCCGCAAAGGCGAGTGGCGATTTTGGACAGGATCGGGCGCTCGCGGATCGGCAGCTCTCCTATGCAGAAAGTCACTACGGCAACTCCGCCAGCGAATCCGAACTGACGCAAGCTGCGATTAGCGGCATGACGAACGCGCTGCGCGACCCGTACACCGTCTACCTGACGCCGCGCGAAATGCAGGGCCTCAACGAGTCGCTCGACGGCGGCAACTTCGGCGGCATCGGCGTCTACATCGTGCAGGACCCGCGTAACAGCAACATACTCGTCGATCCGATTGAGAACTTGCCGGCCGCGCGAGCCGGCATGAAGCCGGGCGACGCCGTCCTGGCGGTCGACGGCCATGTGACACGCGGCGTGAAGCTCGACAATGTCGAGCGGATGATTCGAGGCGACGCGGGCACGACCGTCACGATCGAGGTTCATCCTTATAAGAAGACGAGTACACGAGTCTACCGGATCGTGCGCGAGATCATCCACGTGCCGACCGTTAAGTCCAAGCAGGAAGATGGCTACGACTACGTTCGGCTGCTCGACTTCGGACAGACTTCGGCAGATGAAATGCGGCGCGCGCTGGCCGATGGCCGAGCACACCACTCCCGCGGCTACATTCTCGATCTGCGCGACAACGGCGGCGGATTGCTCGAAGCGGCGGTCAAGATCTCAAGCTACTTCGTCCCGTCCGGGACGATCGTCTCAACGATCAATCGGCAAGGGCGCCGCGACGATCAGCCGGCACTCGGCACGAGCATGCCTGGGCTCTCACCGCTGGTGATCTTGGTCAACAAGTACACGGCGAGCGCTTCGGAGATCACGGCCGGCGCGCTTCAAGATTACGGCTTGGCGAAACTGGTTGGAACAAAGACCTTTGGCAAGGGCGTTGTTCAGAGTATCTATCCGCTGCCGGACAATGGAGCTCTGAAGATTACGACCGCTCGCTACATCACGCCGCTGGGCCGAGACATCCAGCACAAGGGGATCAATCCGGACATCGTCGTCACGCAGAACCCCGATCCATCGCTGATTGATACGAAGAACGACCGGCAGCTTGCCGCCGCTAAGGCATTCCTGAACAAACAAACGACCACAAGGTAATTCATGAAACGATTTGCATACGTCGCATTCATCCTCGTCCTCGCGCTGGGTACCGCGCGCGTTCCTGCCGCAACGGCGCCGCAGAAATCCTTTGCATTGCTCGACGCCGAGGAGATTTCGATCGCCTACCAGCGACTGCTGGCTGAGTTCTACAAGAAAGTCAACACGGATGCAGTGCTCACGGGCGCGCACGACAATCTCATTGCGTATCTGAAGAGGAACGGCGTCTCGAATGTTAAGGTGCCGACGATTCATGCCTCCGACGACACGGCGACCAATATCCGCGAGCTCGATCGCGAAGTCGAAACCGCCGCGAGCCAATACGCCAGTTCGAAATTCACGCCGCGCGACCTGACGTACGCAACAATCGCCGGTATGCTTGGCTCAGTCAAGGATCGTTACACCGTCTTTCTCTCGCCGCGCGAATATGCGGCGCTTAACGAGGGACTCGACGGCACGACTTTCTCCGGCACCGGCATCGTAATCGAGAGCAACGAGACGACGAAAATGATCACGATCAGCAGTGTCGTTCCGGACGGTCCTGCGGATCGCGCGGGATTGCAGCAAGATGATGTGATCTCGACGATCGACGGGAAGTCGAGCTATGGATTGACGATCCAACAGGCTTCCAAACTCTTGCGCGGCACGGAAGGCACGCGCGTCACCCTGCAGATTCAGCGCAGCGGGCGCTCGATCGCGCCGGTCACGATTGTGCGCGCTCCGATTCGTCAGCTGAGCGTTTACGCGAAGATGCTGCCAAACAAGATCGGATATGTCGGCTTAACCGTCTTCGGACGAGACACCGGCAAAGAACTCAGCACGGCGCTCGACCGGCTGCAATCCCAGGGCGCGCGCGCATTCGTGCTCGATCTGCGCGACAATGGCGGCGGCTACTTGAGCGCTGCAATCGACGTCAGCTCGAAATTCATTCCGAGCGGGCCGATCGTCTCCGTCGAGTCGCGCCAGTCGCAGATCGACACGCTCGAAGCGGAAAATACTGCGATTCCTCCGATGCCGCTCGCGGTCTTGGTCAACGGACACACAGCGTCCGCGTCCGAGATTACGTCCGGTGCGATCCAGGATAGCGGTGTCGGCACGTTGATCGGCACGAAGACCTTCGGGAAAGGCGTTGTGCAAACGATTTACCCGATGCCCGACGGCTCTGCGGTCAAGATCACAACGGCGCGATACTTGACGCCGCGCAATCGCGACATCAATAGCGTCGGAATACAGCCGGACATCACGACGGAAGAGAACAAGAGCCCGCGCTACGGCGATCTCGAGAAGGACACGCAACTGCAAGCCGCGGTCGCGTTCCTACAGAACAAGATCGCTCGCCAGAGCGGCGCGCCGTCACCGACTCCGCAATAACGCAGCACCGCTAAACACGAAGACGGCGACTTTCCAGTCGCCGTTTTCTTTATTGATTGTCACGCGCAACCCCGACACGCGTTTTGCATTTTAGGAGGTGGGACGCGTGCGCTACTTAGCCGTTGCAGC
>JAFARW010000050.1 GCA_019245275.1 Vulcanimicrobiota bacterium | reverse complement strand
GCCGCTGCGAACTTTGCGGCCGACCCTCACGTTCTTATAATGTCGACCTCTAGAGAAACATGAGGGAAACACTTCACGGGCTCTTTCGAGAACCCGTGATCATTTTTGTCCGAGAGGGGGGATTTTCAGAATGAACAAGCTCATCGCATCGATGATCGCCTCGGCGTTCCTGCTCACGGGTTCCGCTATGGCATCAACGAAACCGATGCACGCAACGAAGACGCACGCTAAGGCACACGTTGCGGCGCATAAGACGCACATCCAGAAGATGGCTGCGAAGAAGACGAGCAAGACCACGAAGAACACCAAGAACACCAAGAACACGAAGAACACCAAGCACACCAAGAAGCCGTCGACCAGCAAGCACACCAAGAAGATGTCGCGCAAGGTTCACAACAGCAAGAGCGGCAAGAAGCCGAACAAGAAATCCGGCAAGAAGCCAACCACGAAGTAACCGTTTTTATTTCGATCACAACGCGCGGCGATATGCCGCGCTTTTTTTTGCCCCGGCGCCTATCCGCCGACGGAGACGGGTGCGTGTCCGAAGAGCGGCGGTATGAAGCGTCCAGCTAGATATGCGATCACGAACACGCCCGCACCGTAGAGCACGATCTCGATCCCTTTGGCGAATGGATTTCGGCCGCTCAAGCGCGCGGCAAACGCGCCGATCGCAAACAGGCCGATAACCGCAAGGACGAGCCCTGCGATCGCAGCGATCACCGGTGACCCTGTAAACAGATACGGTAAGATTGGAATCAAGGACCCGGCAGCATAGGAAGCGGCCATCGCAAAAGCGGGCCGCAAGCTGTATTCTTTTGCGATGCGCGGATCGATACCGAACTCATCGCGCATCATCTCGTACAAGTAGATCTCCGGATTCTTCACGAGCCGGCTAACGATCGTGTGGGCCTCTTCCGAGCTGAAGCCCTTCAGTTTGTAATAGGCGACCTGCTCCGCAAACTCGTCTTGCGGATGCGCATCCATTTCCGCCTTCTCCATGTCGATCGTCGCCTGAACGACCTCGCGCTCGGACTTGCCGCCCAAGTACTGGCCCACGCCCATCGAGAGCGTGCCGGCCAAGAGTGCGAGCAATCCGGTGATGATGACGGTCGGCCGATGACCGGCCGCAACGCCGACGCCGGTCACGATGCCGAGCGTCGTTAAGATACCGTCCTGAGCGCCGAAGACGATCTCGCGAATGCTGCGCTCTCGCTCGAGCTGGCGACGCTGAGCGGTATCGGGAATTCGCGGTTTGACCGAACGCCATCCCGGCACATCGACGACGACTTCCTGAGCGCCGTGAATGCGCTTCATGCCGTTCTCATACCACAAAACACGCTCGTTTGCTACCGGAACGCTGCATGAACGAGACGAAATCTTTGCGGATGGCCGACGACGACCCCTCAGCGCAGAATCCGATCGTGGCCGCAGCGATGCGCATTCGCGCGCGTCGCGACCTCGGCGCCGAGATCGATTCCGCGATATCCAAGAAAGCGCAATCGTATGAAGACGCCGAGCAATCGCTGCGCGCCTTCGCGGATGCGTTACGCGGCGGCATCGCGCGACTCAACGCGATTCTGGGCAAAGACGGCGTCAAGTTCATCTCGCTCGAGAAACCGCTTCGCATCCGGTTGCGCTTTCGCGAGCAGCGAGTCGCGCTCGATCTCGATGACGTGCATCAGCTCGTGCGGATTGACGGCCTCGACTTATCCGGTGAGTACCAATTTGATCCCGACGCGCCGACGCCGGCGCTCATCAACCTTTCGAAAATCTCAACAGAAGCGGGCTACGGGCAGCACCTGACCGCCGCGTCGCTATTGAAGCAACTGACCGCCGAAGCGGAGTTGCCGCGCCCCGAACACTTGGACGAACCGCCGCTTAAGCTTTAGAGCGCGCCCGCTCGGTAGTGAGCTTGGCGATAATCGGCGGCGTCGGGCAGAGTTTGTTGATCGGGCAAATACCGCAACGCGGCACGGGCGCTTTGCAGATTGCTCGCCCATGCAAGATCAGCCAATGGTGCGCGTGCCGCCACTGCTCTCTTGGCACGATCTTTTCCAGATCGTTCTCAACATCGCGCGGCGTCTTGCCGAGCGTGAGCCCCATGCGATGTGCGACGCGAAAGACGTGCGTATCGACAGCGATCGCCGCACCTTCAAAAGCAACCGAAAAGACAACATTGGCGGTTTTGCGTCCGACGCCGGGCAGTGCTTCGAGCGCCTCCCGCTCACCAGGTACCTTGCCGCCATGCTCTTCCACGATTTTGTGTGCCGCATTGATAATGTTCTTCGATTTCATGCGGAAGAAGCCGCAAGACTTGATAATTCGCTGCACGTCTCGCTCGCGCGCCGCGGCCAGTTTTTCAGGCGTCGGATACTTCTTGAAAAGTTCCGGCGTCGTCAAGTTGACGCGCGCATCGGTGCTTTGCGCGGACAAAATCACCGCAACGAGCAACTCGAACGGGTTGCGGTAGTGCAATGCGGTCACCGCATTCGGATAGGCCTGCTCCAAGATCGCGAGCATCTTGAGGGCTCGCGCGCGCAGCACTTTCTTCTTGGGAAACGGGATACGCCGCATCTTCAGTCGCGTAGTGCAACGCGATCGCCGTCGCGCTGAACGATACCGTCACGCTCTAATTGCATGACGAGCGGCTCTACGAGATCAAGCGATGTTCCGGAAAGCACATCGCGCAGCTGGACGCGCAGATCCAAGAGCGATATGCGTTGACCTTGCGGCAAGGCGCGCAGGCGATCGACGATGCGTCCGCGCGCGAACCGCCGGCTCAATGGAAATGCGATGCGCTCCTCCGGCGACCTCGCACGACGATGCCTCGAACGCAAGACTCTCAGTTTCGCTTCTTCCAGCGGTGCGGCGACGCAATCCTTACGAACGGGACATCTACCGCAAGCGGGCGCGCGCGACGTGCAGATGCGCGCACCCAGATCCATCAGGGCAGAGTTCCAATCATGTGCGCGACCGGGCGGCGTCATTGCAAACGCCCCTTCTCTCAGCTCAGCGTCGCTTAACGCTGCCGGAAACTCGGGACCGCGCAAAATTCGATGGACGACTCGGCGTACGTTCGCGTCGACCGCTACGTCGTCGCGCTCAAAGGCGAAGACCCGCACGGCGGCGGCAGTATACTCGCCGATTCCCGGAAGCGCCAGCAGCGCTTGTGTTTCAAGCGGAAGCGAACCATGATGACACCTCTCGACCTCTTCCGCGATCCGCTTCAGCCGCACCGCGCGCAAGTTGTAGCCTAGACCTCTCCAAGCGCGCACGACATCCGCCGTACCAGCCGCTGCCAAGTCTGCAAAAGTCGGAAACGCTTCGATAAATTTCGCGTAAATCGGGATAACGCGATCGACTTGCGTCTGCTGCAGCATGAACTCGCTGACAAGGATCCGATAGGGATCGCGCGTTTGCCGCCACGGGAGCTGGTTGCGGCCATTTCGGCGATACCAGGAAAGGAGCGCGCGCTGCAACCGCATCATCTGCCGGACTGTTTCGAAGGTCCTGAAGGGAACCTTCGTCAAGCAAGGATTGCTATGCGAGGAAGAGTGCTTGGCTGATCAGCAAGTTGACGTAATTGTAATCGGTGCCGGTCCGGGCGGATATCACGCGGCGATCCGTCTCGGGCAACTCGGCAAGAGTGTCGTTTGTATCGATCGTGATGAAGCGGGCGGCGTTTGTTTGAATTGGGGATGCATCCCCACGAAGGCGCTGCTGCACGTCGGCGAGGTCACGCGCCAAATCAATCACGCGGGCGCGCTCGGCTTGAAAGTTGCGGGATTAGATTTCGATCGCGAGGCGATCGCAAAATTCAAAACGAGCGTCGTCAACGCGAATGTGAGCGGCGTCAAGACGCTCTTCAAAGCGAACAACGTAACGTTCGCATACGGGCAAGGATCGTTTAAGGGTGCAAAAGAGATCGAGCTTCAAGGCAAAGACGGCAGCAAGACCACCTACGCGGCCAAAGAAGCGATCGTCATCGCGACCGGCAGCGCGCCGATTGACGTCAAGGCATGGCCGCACGACGGCAAGTTTATTATCAATTCGGATGACGCGGTCAAGCTCGAACGCATTCCAAAGAATTTGCTCGTCATCGGCTGCGGCGTCATCGGACTCGAATTCGCGACCGTCTACAATCGGCTCGGCGCTAAGGTGCTCGTCATCGAGGCCTTACCGCAAATCCTGACCGGAACCGATATCGAGATCAGCAAGACGCTGCAACGCATTCTGACCAAGCAGAACGTCGAGATCATGCTGAACACGAAGGTCAGCGATGTCGTTAAAGAAGGCGAACGCGTCAAGGCAACCTTTAGCGGCGACAGTACGAAAGGCAAGCCGGAGACTCGCGAGTTCGACATGGTGCTTGTTGCGGTAGGTCGTCGTCCCGTTGCTGATGGTTTGAATCTCGAAGCCGCGGGCCTCAAGACCGACGAGCGCGGCTTTATTGCCGTAGATCCGCAACTGCGTACGAGCGTTCCCGGCATCTTTGCGATCGGCGATGTCACCGGCGCACCCCTCCTTGCACATCGAGCGATGAAGCAAGGCGTCGTCGCCGCCGAGGTGATCAGCGGCGATCGGTCCGCGGCGTTCGATCCGGTCGCGGTGCCGAACTGCGTGTACACCGATCCCGAAGTCGCAACCGTCGGCCTCTCGGAAGAGGAAGCCAAGGCAGCCGGACATGAAGTCCGCATCGGAAAGTTCCCACTCGCCGCGAGCGGCCGCGCGCGAACGATGAATGAAACGGATGGTCTGATCAAATTAGTCGGTGATGCAAAGAGCGATCTGCTGCTCGGAATGCACATCGTAAGCCCGCAAGCCGAATCGCTGATCGGTGAAGGCGTGATTGCCCTGGAAATGGGAGCGACCCTGGAAGACATCGGCCTCTCAATCCATCCACATCCGACGTTGACCGAGAGCATCATGGACGCCGCCGAGGCCGCGCACGGCAAGGCGATCCATATCGTTAATCCAAAGCCACGGCCGACGCCGCCGACTCCCGCAGGTGCTGCACACTAAAACCAAGCCGGCGCGTCTACTCGATCTAGGGTTTCGTCCGTATCGAGAGGTGTGGGCTTTACAGCATGCGATTCACAAGCGCGTTGCGGACGGTGACCAAGATGATACTTGGATCGTGGTCGAACATGCGCCGGTCATCACGCTGGGTCGCACGGCCAAACAGCAAAACGTGCTGCTTTCTTCGGAGCTACTCGCATCTCGCGGCGTGGATCTCGTCAAGGTCGAACGCGGCGGTGACGTTACCTACCATGGCCCTGGACAGCTCGTCGTCTATCCGATTTTGCGTTTACCGCGCTTCCGCGAGATCGTTCCATTGGTTCGTCGTCTCGAAGGTGCAGTGATCGATGCATGCGCAGAGTTCGGGGTCGCTACTGAACGGTGGAGCGAACACGCGGGCGTGTGGGTCGGACGTAACCAGAT
>JAFARW010000200.1 GCA_019245275.1 Vulcanimicrobiota bacterium | reverse complement strand
CGAAAACGGGCCCGATGCGTTTTATCGTGGACGAATTGCGCGAGAGATTGTCTCGGCGAGTCGTGCGCACGGAGGCATTCTGACGCTTCGCGATTTTTCGACGTATCGCGTCGATGAATCGGCGCCGGTACACTGCCGCTATCGCGGATACGACATCATTTCTTCGCCGCCGCCGAGCTCCGGCGGCACCACGATGTGTGAAATCCTCAACATCGTCAGTGGTTTCCCGCTCGCAACGTACGGCTGGAATTCCGCGCGAAGTGTTCATGATGTTGTCGAAGCCGAAAGGCGCGCCTACGCCGATCGAAATACGTACCTCGGCGATCCGGCCTTCGTTCCCAATCCGATCGAGCAGCTGCTCTCCACGGAGTACGCGACAAAGTTGCGGGCGCAAATTCTCCCCGATCGTGCGACGCCTTCCGCACAGGTTTCGGCGGGGTTGGGGCCGGTGCAAGAGCATCAGGAAACGACGCATTATTCAATCGTAGACCGGTGGGGCAATGCCGTTGCCGTTACCTACACGATCAACGATGCGTTCGGCTCCGATCTAATCGCGGGTGATACCGGCTTTCTGCTCAACAACGAGATGGACGATTTCACCGCCAAAGTAGGCGTTGCGAACTTGTACGGGTTAGTGCAAGGAGTGCGTAACGAAGTGCAAGGCGGAAAACGCCCGCTTTCGTCGATGGCGCCGACGATCGTGACGAAAGACGGCGAACTGTTCATGGTAACCGGCAGTCCAGGCGGCTCGCGCATCATCACGATCACGCTCGGTGTGCTGCAGAATGTCATCGACTACGGCATGAACGTTCAAGCGGCCGTCGATGCACCGCGCTTTCACCATCAGTGGTTGCCCGACGAAATCGAAGTTGAGCCGGCCGCGATCTCGGCGACGGATCGCTCCGCGTTGCAAGCGATGGGTTATCGTCTGAAAGAGTACGCGCCCTGGGGCAGCGCCCAAGCGATTCTCGTCGATCCGAAAACGCGGCTGCTCGCTGGCGGTACCGATCATCGGCGTTCGTCGGGCGCGGCTTTGGGATACTAGTTGCAAGACATCGATCGCAACGCTTATCATTTCACGACGCGGTGGCGCTTCGAAGGAACTTGCGAAGAGGTATCAGCGCTCCTCGAAGACACGGCGCGCATTGCGCACTGGTGGCCGTCCGTTTACAATCGTGTGAGTATCGTTCGCGAAGGCGGAGAACACTCGCTCGGCAAGATCGTTGATATTGAGACGAAAGGGCTGTTGCCGTACACGCTGCGCTGGCACTACGAAGTCACGGAAGTTCACTATCCAAACGGCTCGACGTTAGTCGCCAGCGGTGATCTCGACGGTGCGGGTCGTTGGCAGATCGACCAAGACGGCCAAAACGTCAACGTGGCTTACGACTGGCGTGTGCGCGCGAACCATCCGTTCATTCGCAGATTCGGCTGGCTGATGCGGCCGCTGTTTGCTGCGAACCACAATTGGACGATGCGCGACGGCGAACGCGGGATGCGGCGCGAGCTGGAACGGCTTCATTCTGGTTCCCCTTCGACAAGCTCAGGGTGACACAGATAGGCTAGCGGCGCAGACCTAATTCGGCGATCAGCTTACGGTAACGTTCGAGATCCGTCTTCTGTAGATAGCTTAACAGGCGGCGGCGCTGTCCGACTTGCAGCAACAGCCCACGGCGACTGTGGTGATCCTTCTTATGAAGTTTTAAGTGCTCGGTCAACTGGTTGATCGATGCGGTCAACACGGCGACTTGCACGTCTGCGGAGCCTGTATCACCTGGACTGCGCGCGTATTTGGCGGCGATCTCCGATTTCTGTTCTTTTGTCAGCGGCATGCGAAAAGTTTTGAACTCCTCATTCAAGGATAGTCTCGCCTCGGGTACAGGCTAGGGCAGTCCGTCCCGGCGACCGCCGCATCATACCAAAGCTTGCGGAAGCCTGTCAAAGGCGGCGCGAAATGCCTTCGATCATGAGAGTCCAATGGATGTTATCCGCGCTCGATTCGACGCGGTATCGATACAGCTTCGACGATTCAAACGTGTTGAACGTCCGAGAATACATTGTCGTGCCGCCGTTCGTGGTCTTCTGGCTATACGTCCATGTATTGCCGCTGAGCGCCAAATCCGGACTCGTGACTTGGTTCGTCGTCAGGCTTGCAAAGCCGTATTGCTTCGAGTGGGTATCGTACGTGTAAACGGACAGCTGATGATGTTCAGTTGGATCGTCCTGAAAGACCGCAACACCATCGCACACCAGGAACACGTGCGCCGTCGAAGACCATGCGCAGGTTATCCTTCCGGTCACACGCAGCCGTTTTGGACCCGGCAGCACTGTTCCCTCGGAATGCCACGAGCCGGCGAACATGCCAAGTTTTTCGGCGGGCGAGACCGTCGTTGTATCGGCGGCGAGCGCGGGGACTGCGGCTAGTGCGAAGCCAACCGCGAACAAAAAGGGAAGGTTACGCATTTCGCTGACCTTCTCCGTACCGTGGACTTCGGCATTCGAAATAAGATCGCGCTCGTTACCGGTGCGAGCTCCGGCATCGGGCGCGCCTGCGCGTTGGCGCTTGCCGCCGAGGGCGTTAACCTCGTTGTGGCTGCGCGGCGCATCAACGAACTGCAAGCGGTCGCTGACGAAGCGAAAGCCCACGGCGCCGTTCAAGCAAATGCGTTTGCCGTCGATCTCGAGGATCCCGAATCGATCGCGCGGCTTGGCCATACGATTCAGGAACGATGCGGCGACGTCGAGATTCTGGTCGCGAACTCGGGCGGCCCGAGGCCTGGGCGCTACTCGGAACTCAAGCCGCCGGATTGGGATCACGGCTACCGCTCAACGCTGCAGAGTTTCTTACTTCTAATCGATCAAGCGCTGCCGGCGATGCGACGGAAAAACTGGGGACGCATCGTCGCGTTGACGTCAACGACCGTCAAAGAGCCGTCGCCGATGTTGACGCTCTCAAGCACATTTCGCGCGGCCGTCGTCGCCGCGATGAAGACGCTCTCGATCGAAGTCGCCGCGGAAGGCATCACCGTCAATTGTATTGCGACGGGACGCGTCGCCACGCCGCGCTTGCGCGAACTGTACCAAAGTGATGAGGAGTGGGAACGCGCGCAGCGCGAGATTCCGGCCGGACGCATCGCGCAACCTGAGGAGTATGCGCCCCTGGTCGCATTCCTTTGCTCCGCGCCCGCAAGTTACGTTACCGGTCAAACGATCGCAATCGACGGCGGCTTGACGAGCTCGCTTCTATAATGGCCGACACATCGCCGATTTGGGATAACGCGAGCGGAACGGCCGGCGGCGCGCACTTTGGTTCGGCGCTTCAGGAAGCCGCTCAAGCGCAAGGCGTCGATACGGCTGCGCTCGCACGAGCCGCGGAAATTGACGACGCGATGCTGCGCGCTGTGTTTGAAGGCAACGCTCGCCTGACAATAAGCGCACTCGCTCGCTTGGCGCGGGAGCTGCGCCTGCGTCCGATTGAATTCTTGCAGAAACTGGGCTTTCTCTCGCTCGAAGTCTATGCGGCCGGCCTCGACCCGCTTTATTTCCTGCCGGAGGGACCGATCCGATATGACGCGCGCATCTACATGCGCGAGATCAACCCGCGCCATGCGGTTCCCGAAGCGGACATGACGCGTCGCAACCCAACCTTGAGCGCGCTCGGCGCCGACTCGTTGCTCGACGACCTGGGCAAGTTGGAGATCGAGCTGGCGTACTTGCTGCGCGCGGCGACGCAACAGATGGGTGGGACACTCTAAACGCGCAGAGAACCTAGGCCGCCATGCAACCAGTGGAAGGAAAGCGAATTGCGGCGCTCATCGGAGATGGTTTCGAAGAATCGGAGCTGACCGATACGCGGCGCGCACTTGAAGAGGCCGGCTGTATCGTGACGATCGTCGGCGTGGATGACAAGTCAAAACAGAAAATCCGTGGCAAGCGCGGACTCGACGACGGAATCAGCGTGAAGGCTGAAGAGCTTGTCGCCGACGTTACGGCCGACGATTTCGATGCACTCTTGATTCCGGGCGGACAATCCCCGGATCACATTCGCACCAACAAAGAGGTGCAGCGTTTCGTGCGCGAGTTCGATACGGTTAAGAAGCCGATGTTCATCATTTGCCACGGCCCGCAGATCTTAATTTCTGCCAATGTCGTTCGGGGTCGTCAGCTGACCGGGTTTGCTGCGATTGCCGACGACATTCGCAATGCCGGCGGCTTATACCGCGATCAGCCGGTCGTTATCGATGGAAACTGGGTTACGTCACGCAATCCAGACGACATTCCACAATTCAACCGCGCGATGCTGGAGAAACTCGCAGCCGCGCAACCCGTCGTGCCTCCCGCGCCCGCTCAAGTCCCTTAAGTAGATCGCGGCAGGGGATCGTAACGCGCTAGCGCTTCGCCGTATTGTCGAAGCGCTAGGACGCCGATCATGATCGCGACACCGATCGAAGCTAGGACCGCCGCCAGATCGCTTTGCGTCGAATTACCGACAGCGCCCCCAAAAGATGCGCACAGTAATGCCGCAGCCAGCGCGAAAATTGCATAGAGCACGCCATTGCGGCGCGAGCGCAGCGGAACGGAGAGGGCGATCGGAAGCGCGGTTAACGCGGCGGCCGCGTTGACCACAAATGCCTCCCACGGGAACGTGCTCGCGTGCGAAATCGGCCAAATATACTGGGCTGCCGCGCAACCGACGACTACGGCAGCCGGAAAGACCGCATTGGCACGCGCGCGCTGCCTGCCGAATAGTGGCGCTGCCTCTTCGACGGCTGCGAACGGATCGGTTCGTGCAGCGTCGCCATTGGCGTATGCGAGTGTGATCGCGACGAGCGCAGTAAACAAAACGTTCGCTGCGATCCGGCTTGTCGCAGGGTCGATGAGTTGAATAGCCGCACCGGCTAATGCGCTTCCAGCGATCAGCAAAATTGCCAAGCGCCACAGTGCGCGCGCTCGCGAAGCGGCGATCGCAAACGTCGCCGCGCTTCGCATCGCACGCGTGCTCATCGCACCGCCATCTCCAAAGGTGCCGTTGCAATTTGAACAGCGCGATCCGCCGGGCCATAGGCTGCAAAGAGTGCAGCCTCGCCGGACGCGTCCTCGGCAGCGCTGCGAGCGAGCGAAGTCGGTCGATCGAGCACCAGAAGATGCGGTCGATGCAAGAGCGCACCGGCGAGCAGCAACGCTTCTTGCGCCGGCAGGCCGTCAAAGCGTCGCAAGAGCCTCTTCCCACGCGCAATCGCTTGCCGTTTGTCAACCTCCCACAGAGCCGCGCGGTAGGAAAAGTAGGCGTCGGGATCGGGGAGCGCACGTGCTTGATCGCGCGGCATGAATCCGACCAACCGCTTGACTTGCACGGGTTGAATCTTCGGGTCGAAGTTGCCGATGAAGATGGTGCCGGTCGTGCATTTGATGACACCGGCCGCCAAACGCGCGAGCACGCTTGCGCTCAGATCGGTCTCGCAAACAATGTCGGACTGCTTGCCTGCATCGAGCGTGATGTTGACCGGCGGCACAATGATCTGGTCGCGGGCAAACGTTGCAGAGCGCATGTCGAGAATCGGCATCTTAGTGGACAACCTTTTGGTCCGTCGAAGACATTCCTGGCGTAAGGAGGACGGCGACTTTTGCTCGGCAACGCAGATATCGCGCGCAAACTGAACGAGATTCGCACGCTGATGGAGTTAGCGGGCGAACCGTTCTACAAGTTCATGGCATACGAACGCGCGGCGACGGCCGTCGAGAATGCGGCGCCGGTTTCGCAGCTGATCGCGAGCGGTGAGCTGCAAAAACTGCCGGGTATCGGGAAGTCGATCGCGGCAACGATTGCGGAGCTCTGCGACGCCGGCTCCTGTTCGCTGCTGAGCGATCTGTATGCAAGATTTCCGCCGACGATTTTCGAGTTGCTGAGCGTCTCCGGAATCGGCACGAAAACCGCAGCGATTCTCTTCGAACAATACGGCATCGGTTCGGTCGAAGATCTGGAGGCGGCGATCGAAGCCGGAAACCTCGCCGGCGCGCCGCGCATGGGGCCCAAGACCCTCGATAACATTCGCCGCGGAATTCTCGCCTACAGAGGCCGGACGCATCGCACGCCGCTAGCTGCGGCACGCGTAATCGCTGAAGAGACGATCGACTATCTGCGCACTCGCGTCCCGCTCGACCGCATCTCCTTGGCGGGCAGTTTGCGGCGTGCGGAAACGACGGTGGGTGATATCGACATCGTCTGCACCTCCGTGGACGCGCCAAGCGTGATCCAAACGTTTGTCGCATGGGATCGTGCGCGCGCTGTCTTGGCTGATGGTCCGACCAAGGGCACGATCTGGCTCGACGATGGCCTGCAGATCGATCTGCGGGTATTGCCGGACGAGCTGTACGGAAACTTATTGCAACATTTTACGGGCAGCCGCGAGCACAATATTCAACTGCGTGAAGATGCCGTGCGCAAAGGATTGCGGGTCAGCGAGAATGGCATTCTTGAGCTCGAAACCGGACGCACGATCATCTGCCGCACTGAGCCCGAGGTGTATGAGGTCCTCGGCATGGAGTACATTCCGCCGGAGTTGCGTTCCGGATCGGGCGAGCTTGAGGCAGCTCGTGCGCGAACCTTGCCGCAACTGATCGAACTCTCCGATGTGCGCGGTGATTTTCACATGCATTCGACGTGGAGCGATGGTCGCAATGAGCTCGAGGAGATGATTGCGGCCGCGGCTTCTCGCGGCTACGAGTATCATTCGATGTCGGACCACTCGCAGAGCCGCGGCTGGATCGGCCTCTCGCCGGACGATCTGCTTTCGCAGCGCCCGATCATCGCCCAATTATCGAAGAAGCATAGCATCACGACGCTCTGCAGCAGCGAGGTGGACATCCGGGCGGATGGATCGCTCGATTACGATGACGAGACTCTGGCGCAATTGGACATTGTCGTCGGCAGCGTACATTCGGCGATGAGGCAGAGTCGCGACGAGATGACGCGACGCTTGATCCGTGCGTGCGAGAACCCGTATCTGAACATCATCGGACATCCGACCGGCCGGATGATCGAAATCAGTCCCGGCTACGAGTTCGATTACGATGCGGTCTTTGCAGCCGCTGCGCGAACGGGCACCGCGCTCGAGATCGACGGCCAGGGAAAGCGGCTCGATCTGCCGGCTGCATTGGCGCGGCGCGCGAAAGACTTCGGCGTCGTCTTCACCGTGGACAGCGATGCACACGACGTTAAGGGTCTCGAGGGCGTCGCGCTTGCGATCGGTCAAGCACGACGGGCATGGCTGACGCGTAAAGAGATCCTCAATACGTGGCCGCTCGAAGAAGTGCGCGCATTCGTTCAGCGCAAGAGAGAGGTGCGATGATCGAAACGCGCTGGCTGAAAGCAGCGGACGGCGTCGAGGTGGGCGTGCGCAGCGCCGGGTCACACGGACCGGCGATCATCTTCGTGCATGGCGTCGGCTCGACGGCGGCGATTTGGGATTACCAACTCGTGGGGCTAGCTTCTCGATTTCGGTGCTTTGCTGTTGAGCTGCGCGGTAACGGCGCTGCGCCCGATCCGCCAGCGAAATCAATCACGCGAGCCGGTTTTGTGCAAGATGTTTTGACGGTGGCTGCCGATGCCGGCCTCGATCGTTTTCATTTTGTTGGATGCAGTCTCGGCGGCATCATCGGATTTGAACTGTGGCGTGAGGCAAAGCGTCGCGTCGCTTCGCTGGTGTTTGCCGATAGCTTTGCCGCATATCCGAATGCTGAGGCGACCGCAAATACGATTATCGCAGGCGTCAAAGCGGCCGGCAGTCTGCGCTCTTTTGCGGAAGGACGTGTCGCGCGCGTTATCCCAAGCGGCGCGCCGCCGCAGCGGTTCACGGAGACAGTCGAGCAGTACGCATGTAAATCGATTCCGAGTTACATTGCCTCAACCTATGCGACGTGGACGAGCGATTATCGCCCTGATCTTGCGACGATTACGGCTCCGGCGCTCGTCATCTGCGGAGAGCTCGATCCGATCGCGCCGCTCGAACTCTCGCAGGAAATTGCGCGCGGCATTCCCGGCGCAAAACTCATCGTGATTCCCGGAGCGAGCCACGTCTCCAATGCCGACAAACCCGCTGATTTCAATGCAGCGCTTGAAGCGTTCTTAAACGATGCGACCGGCGCCGGCGTAGATGTTGAAACGCCGTCCGCGTAAGAATCCGACGAGCGTAATGTTAAACGCCTGAGCGGTTTCGATCGCTAGACTGCTCGGCGCCGACACCGAGCAGACGATCGGGACGCCTGCGGCTGCTGCTTTTTGCACGATCTCGAAACTCGAGCGGCCGCTGACGAGCACGACGCGGTTGGAAAACGGAAGCCGATCGTTGAGCAATCCCCAGCCGATCAGCTTGTCCATCGCATTATGCCGGCCGACATCCTCGCGAATCGCCTCTAGCGTTCCGGATACATCGAAAAGCGCGCCGGCATGCAAGCCGCCGGTAAAGGCAAAGCCGCGCTGCCCTTTTTGCAGACGCTCGGGCAACGCCAGCAACGTTTCTGCCGAAACGGTGGCGTCGTCGCCTTCGACGCGCGATATGCCGCGCAGCTTGAGATCGTCGAGTTGAGCTTTTCCGCAGACCCCACAGGCGCTTCCAATCGCAAAGTGTCGTTCGAGGCGCTGGAGCGCCGGTGCGGCATCGCCGCGCAGTTGAACGTTGACGATGTTGAAGCGCTGCTCCGCGTCAATGTGCCGATCGATGCAGTACGAAACGGAATCGAGATCGCTTCGCGAGCGAAGGATCCCTTCGCTGAATAGAAAGCCTGCCGCAAGCTCGAAGTCATTTCCCGGCGTGCGCATCGTGATGGCAACATCGCGGGTCTCGCCGCGCGTGGCTAGCCGAAGCTGAAGCGGCTCTTCGTTCGCAACGTCATCGAAACGCGGCTCCCGCCGGCCGTCGTCATAGGCGACGATCGACGTTGAACTCGCGCTTCGCGCCGTCGTCGACGAGTCACCCATTGGACGTACAATTGGCGGCATGTCCGTGCGGCGCGACAATAACCTGATATCCGGCATAGAATAATACGCGCGCGGACGAGTGGATCAGCGATCGGCCGACGGCGAGCATGATCGCGTGCCGTTCGCCGATCTGATAGGTGTATCCGACGTTGAAGTTCGTTCGGAACTCGCCGGCCGGCGAGCGCGGCCTGGAATGAAAAAACTCGACGCCGAGTGCAGATCCGCCCGGCAGGTCATGTTGCAGTGCGACTCCCGAGAAGACGATGTTTTGAGAGATCCCGCCGCCGCCGAACGCCGTCCACGGTCCCCACGATTTTTGCAACCAGATCGGAAGGAATGTCTCTGAAGTCCCATCGCTTTTGAACGTAATGCTCGGCAGAAAG
>JAFARW010000178.1 GCA_019245275.1 Vulcanimicrobiota bacterium | reverse complement strand
CGACGCGCACGTGAGGATTCGCGACGCTTCGGACGCGCGCTCATCGCGCGGCCCGGTTCCGGCATTTTCGACGTATTTTCTGGCGTCGTCGGCGCTTAGCGCGGCGAGCATCTCTAAAGGAAGGTTCGCGAACTCGCGGAGGAGGGGGCTGCGCTGGTCGGGCGGCCCAACGGCCAAGAGATGTTCGCGCATGATCGCGAGTGTGTCGGCGGCAGCGCCGGCATGTGTATCGAGGTGACGACCGAGTTGCTTTAAAAGTTTCTTTGCAAGCTCGGGCGATGCGCCGCCCGTATCGACGGCAATGGTCACGCGCCCGTAATGCGCGGCCGCTGGAAAAGTAAAATCACCGCTTTGCGGATCCGATGCGTTGCTGCACAACACGCCTGCCGCGTTGGCATCGGCGCAGACTCGAGCGTTGACGTCTCGATCATTCGTGGCCGCGATTGCTAGGAAGGCGTCCTTGAGCTCGGCAGCTTCGTAGCGTCGCTCTATCCGTACGAGGTCCGCGTGATCGATCGCCGCCGCTGCGGTGGAAAAGTCCGGCGCGACCATCTGTACGCGCGCGCCGGCGCTCAAGAGCGTTGTCGCTCTGCGAGCGGCGAGGGGGCCGGCGCCGACGACAATCGTTAACCGGTCCGCGACGTGGAGGTTGATCGAAAGCGCCGTCACGCGTGCTGCTTCTCAAGATGAGTCGGTTTGTACTTTCCGGAAAACCCAGGCGTTCATGCAGCCGCCAGCGCGTGCCGCGCTCATTGGTGCCGCCATCGCAGCCGTCATGACGTTGCCCGGCTTGGGCACCGGCACACTTTGGGATAACAGCGAGACGGCGTACGGCGAAGTCGCACGCGAAATCTTGCGTTTTCACGACGTGGTCGTCATGCATCTCAACGGGGCGCCGTGGTTCGTACAACCGCCGCTCTACTTTTGGATTGCGGCGCTTTGCGTCAAGGTTTTTGGGTTGAGCAGCTTCGCGTTGCGTCTTCCATCGGCGCTGGCGACGATCGCGATGGGCGCGATGGTCGCGTACGCAGTTAGCCGCACAGCCGGCGTGCGCGCCGGAGTCTACGCCACGGTCGTTCTGTCCACGAGCTTGATGCAAGCGGTCGTAGGCCGCTTAGCGATCATGGATGCGCTGCTCGATCTGACGGTGGCGTGCGCGATCTTCTGGTGGTTTCGGGCGTTGCAGACCGGGCGCGCCGGCTACGTCTATGCCGGCGCGGCGGCGGCGGCCCTTGGTTTTTTGGCCAAAGGCCCGGTCGCGCCGGTGATCGCGCTCTTGGTCATCATCGCATTTTACTTTTGGAACCGTCGATCGAGCGTCACTCTCTTACCGTCGGTGCGTGCGATTGCGCTCGCGGTTGTGATCTTTGCGCTGATCGTCAGTCCCTGGTTCATTGCGCTCTTTTTGCGAACGGGATCGACTTCAATCGGTCAGCTGATTGGTCACTATACGATCGCACGCTACACGAGCACGATCGAGAATCAAGCCGGGCCGTTTTGGTACTACTTGCCGGTGCTGATCCTCGGCTTCTTTCCCTGGATCGCTTTCCTGCCGGCCGCCGGTGCATTCGTCGCTCCGCTGCTGAACAAACCCTCGAACCTTGAACCGTCGGCGCCGCTGATGCGCTTGGCCGTCGCGTGGATCGTGCTGCCGTTTCTGTTCTTCAGTTTCGCAAAGACGAAGTTGCCGAACTATATCGCGCTGGAGTTTCCGCCCTTAGCGCTGCTCGTCGCGCTCTATTTTGATGCCGTCGTGCAGAGTTTCCGACGGCGCTCGCCGTTGATCTCGAGCGCGATGATTCCGGTGACGATCGTCCTGTTGGCCATCGCGATCGCGATCTTCTTGCGGAACAATCGTCTGACGGGCGATGTCCATGCCATCTCCGGCGATATGGCTGTAATCGCGGCGGTTGTTTTCGCGGGCTCGATCGTCACCGCGCTGTTGTTCATCTCGCGCTTCACGAACCAGTTTGCCGCGTACGTGCTCGGTGCGACCGCCTGCGCGTCGATCTTGACGCTCGTCTTCCTAGTGCTGCCGCGGGTCGAGGAATTCAAGCCGGTGCCGCGACTCGCGGCGGAGATTCAGCAAATGCGACAGCCGGGCGATGTCGTTGCAATCGAAGGCGTGCCGGGTGGGAACGCGCTGCTGTTCTACTCGCAGCCGCCGATCACGAGTATCGGCGCGGCGCATCTACCGAGCTCCGATGCGCCAACGTCACCGCGCATGGTGATCTGCTCGGCGCGGCGCGCATTCGTTGTCGCTTCGCGACAGCGCGGCGCCAACGACCCCGCATACGGCCGACGTCAACACGAGGTCGCCGTCGATCAAAATGACGCGCTCTTCATGTACGACGGTCCCCACTGCCGCGCCGATCGTTAGAAGATTATCGCGGGCGGGTAAGACGGGCATATGAAAGATTTCGTAAACAAGGCCGCCGACGCGATTGAAGATACGGTCAAGGATGTTCGTGATAGCGTCAACGAAGCATCGCACCGCAGCGAGGCGGACGCAGAGAAAGAGAAGCGGAACGCACTTGGCGACGCAATGACGCCTGGCGAGAAGGCCGGCTCGCTCTTAAACGAAGGCAAGAATCGGCTTGAAGCAGAGTGGGATAAGACAAAGCAAGACGTCCGCGACAAGACGTAACCTAAGACCTATTTAGCGATTTTTGCAACGTCGGCGGTTGTCACTGCCGACGCTTTGTTTCCCCAAGAGTTGCGGATAAAGGTGATCACATTCGCAATATCGCTGTTTGAGAGGTTTCCTTTCCAAGCCGGCATTTGACCGTTATAGCTGCTGCCCTTGACGCTGATCTGCCCGTGCAAACCGTTGACGACGATGCGAATCACTTTTGTCTTATCGCCGGTGACGACCGGGTTGCCGGCAAGCGGCGGAAATGCTCCGGGCACGCCGGCTCCGGCGGCGCCGTGGCACGACGAGCAGTTCGTGCTAAAAACTTTAGCGCCGGCAGCTGCACCCGCGGGTGCGCCCGCGCTTGCGCTCTGGGTCGCCGGAGCGGCAGCCGCCGCTGCGGCCGGCGGGACGGGATTTGCGGCCGCTGCAGCCTGTTTGCGTTGAATCGAAATCTGGCTGTAAAGCGAGAGCGCGACGACGGTGATAACAACGAGGGTCGTGCCCCACAGGATGGACGCTCGCGAACCAAACGTGCGCAGCGTGCTGCGATCGAGCCAAGGCAGCGCGAGAAGAACGAGGACAACGACGGTCGGGATGATGATCGTCCCAACCAACTCCAAACTCGGCGGCATGATATTCAACAAACCGAAGAGTGCCAAGAAATACCAGGCAGGGTACGGGACGAACGTCACGTTTGTCGGGTCCGCTTTTTGATCGAGGAACGGCGGTGCGAATATTGCCAAGAACAAGATGATAATGAACACGAAGAATGAGATCACCGTGTCCATGAACATTTGATTGGGCCAGAAGCGACCGGGTCGAAGCGGTCGCGGATCTTCAACCGCCGGCCCCGCCGGGCCGTTGTGACGGAAAATGAAGAGGTGCAATCCGACGAGTGCGACGAGCGCCGCCGGCATCAGCCAAACGTGCAAGCCGAAAAACCGATTGATCGTTAGCGTTCCCATGACCGGACCGTCCTGCAGCAAGCGCTGGATGAACGGGCCCAGGATCGGCGCCGTCCCAGAAATGTTGATGGCGACTTGCGACGCAAAATACGCGTTCATGTCCCACGGCAGAAGATAACCGGTCAGACCAAGCACGAGTGTCACAATGAAGAGCAACACTCCGACGATCCACTGCAGCTCGCGCGGTGCTTTGTACGCACCCCAAACGAGCACTTGTAACATGTGCAAGAAAACGAGCGCGATCATCGCCGACGCGCCCCAGTAGTGAATGCTTAGGACAAAATGCTGGAAGGGGCTGTTGTAAATCGCTTTGGTCGATTCCCAAGCGGTGCTCGCAGACGGCGCGTACCAAAACGTCAAGAAGATGCCGGTGACGATCTGCACGATCATCGCGAAAAGCGTGGCTGAACCGAAGACAAACCAATAACTGGCTCCGCCGGGGACGTCCTCGGTTAGGAAATCCTTGATCGCAGTGACGAGACCGGTGCGTTGTTCTAGCCAGATCAGCATGCGCGTGTTTCCGTCATGACGTGTACGATACGACGATCCGCGACGGAGTCGATTGGGCGTAGCGAATCCAGGTCACTTCCGCTGCTCCGCTGCGTTCGCGTAGCGGAAGCGGGTCAAGCCCGCGGGGTGCCGGCCCGGCGATATGCGCGCCCTCGCGCGTGTACTGCGAGCCATGACACGGGCACAAGAATTTGTTCTGATCTGCCGAGTAGTCGAATCGACAGCCCAAATGAGGGCAGATCGGACTGAAGATTACAAAGCCCATGTTGACGACGGGATACGGCACCTCGGCGCCCTTACTGGTAAAGAGGTCCGGACGCGCTTTGCGCATCTTCTCATCCGTCGTCTTGATGCCCCAAACGAACTCATTGATCGATTGCGGCGGTAAATATGCGTCCTTTGATTTGAGCGTGAAGGAGAGCTGCACCGGTTTCTCAGTTGCGGCTTGCAGCGATTTCCATTCGGATGGTGAGAGGGGAGCCCAAGTTCCCGCGCCTTCGCCGCCATGCGGCAGGATGGCGCCGATAATAGGGATTGCGAGACCGAGCCCGATGATGCCGCTCATTGCGAGCGTCGCGTTCGCCATAAATGTGCGGCGCGTAATTTCATCGTGCGTGCCCGGCTCGTCGTAGGCGCTCAAGATTTTGCGTTTCGCAGCCTGCGCCCGGGCAGTGTCGACCGAAGGATCCGACAAGGGCGATTCTCCGCAGAACTGACTAGGCAGATTTCTCTTTAACTCGAAGATACGCTCGCCCTTTAGAAAAAATCGTCGACAAAAGATGCACGCCACGATCTTCGCGTTGATCGCCGCGGTCAATGCGACAAAAGACATCGCATATGCCGCCGATGTGCCTCAAGACAAACACCGGTTGGACGTCTATGCGCCGGCCGGAGTTCGCAATGCGCCGGTTGTTATTTTCATTCATGGTGGTGGATTCGTTCAAGGAGACCGCCGCGATTACAACGGCCTCGCGACTGCGATCGCTTCGACCGGAGTCGTGGTCGTCGTGCCGAGCTACCGGCTCTTTCCGCAAACCGACGCGCGGGGCGCCGCGCAAGATGTAGCAGCCGCCGCAGGCTGGACCCTCAAGCACATCGCTGCCTACGGCGGCAACTCGCGCGGCTTCGTTCTATGCGGGCACTCTTCGGGTGGGTATCTTGCCGCGCTCGTCGGACTCGATCCGGAGTTTCTTTCGGCTGACGGCATCGCAGGATCGAGCGTGCGCGGAATCGCTGGATTTTCGGGAACGTACGACGTGCGCGAGATCGATCCGGAGGCGACGCCATCGGCACGAGCGCTCTTGCAGCGCTTCTTCGGTGCCACACCCGAGGCGCGCGGCGCGTTGTCGCCGATCACGTATGCAGCGAAGACCTCGCCTCCCGTAGTGCTCTTCTGCGGCGGTGTCTACGATGCGCCGGCATGCGGTCAGCGCGATGCTTTCTTCGCGGCGCTTGTCGGCGCGGGAGCTACGGTTCAGATGGATGCAGATGCTTCGGCTACGCATGCCGGCGTCGTCGCGAATCTTTCGCGCAACGATACGCCCGAACAGCGCGCGCTCTTAGATTTTGTGGCTAAGTACGCGCACTAATGCAATGGGGGCCCGCCCGCGATAGTTTGGGCGGGGGCGTGCAGGCGAATTTCTGCCGCATCGTGGCAGAAGTGAGCCGAAACGCCAAGCGTTGCGCGAAGTGCAACGCCTTATAATTTGTAGCTGTGCATGCTGCCGTTGCCGATCACGATGTTGACGCCGAGATAAACGAACAGCATCAACGGCAGCCCCCAGACACCGAGCCAGGCGCTGCGTACACCGCGCCACGCGTTGCGCGTGTGCAGATGCATGTAGATCGCGTAGAAGATCCACAAAGCTAAAGCGGCGGTCTCCTTTGGATCCCACTGCCAATATGCGCCCCAAGCTTCTTTCGCCCACCACGCACCCGTAATGATGCCGATCGTCAAGAGCGGCAAACCGACGGCGACGACGCGATAGATCAGGACGTCGAGTTGAGCCAGCGAAGGCAGCGTGCTGAGCCAGCGCGCAACGACGTTGCCTTCAGTCGCGGCGACTTCGATCGCCGGCGTGTCGCGCCGGATTCGCACGGCGCTCGCACTCTCAAACTGCATTCCGCTCATCGAGACATCGGCCGCTCCCGCGGCAGCCAACGCAGCGGTCGTCGTGCGCGCGACGAGCGACCGATTGAAGTAATGTTTGAGCAAGTAGAGCGCCGAGATAACGGCGGCAACCAGAAAAGCAGCATATGACGACACGACGATCGGCACGTGGATCTTCGCCCAATACGATTGCAGCGACGGAACCGCGGGCAGCGTTCCTTCATTCCAAGTCAATCCATAGGCGAGGAACACCGATGCGATTGCAACGACGAAGCCACCTGCAAACCAGAGCCGGTAGCGGAAAGCGAAGATGATGAAGATCAGAACGGACATCGCGCTGAAGAGTGAAAGCGAACCATAAAGGTTCAAAAGCGGCCAGATGTGCGTCAGCTCGTAACGAGTGGCGAGTTGCGCGAATTGAGCGACGCACCCCGCGATGACAAGGGGTACGCCGAGGTTGCGTTGCCACTCGGCCCGCGAGAAGAAATACATGATCAGCACGATCGCACCGACGATGTACGTGGAAAGTGCGATCGCCATCAGGACTTGGTCGAGCGGCATCATGACGTCATCCGGCCTTTAATGCGCGCGGCAGTGCCGTGGCGAGCTCCGCAAACTGTGACTCGAAGATATCGTATCCCTTTACGGTCGTCGCTGCCATTGCGACCGAGCTTCCCGCCCCTTGGAGATCGATGCGGACGTGTACGCGCGCTGGCAAGAGATAGAACGAGATGCAAAGACCCGCGAGCAAGACCAGCGCGCCGATTCCGACGAGCGGAATACCCGGATCGTGTCGATATTGCAAACCGCTGTACATCGTATAGCGCTGCGGGACGATCGCAAATCCACCGCCCAAATCGACTGCATGCCCGAACCGCGCCAACGTTGTTCCGACCGGCTGCCCGTCATCGAAGATGTTGAGAATGACGCCCGGGTCGTTGGGACGCGGATCGGCAGACGGCATCCCGGTTTGGCGATCGATCGTGCCGGCGAATTGCGAATACTGCACCTCGCGTGTCGTCTGCGGGAGAGTTAACACGTCGCCTTCCTTGAGCGTCTGCTCGGAGAGATCGCGCACCGGCTTTCCATAGTGGAGCACCCCAAAGCGCACGCCGAATCCGTACGCGGCTTGATAATACAGCGTCCCGTCAACGTTGATCGGATGGTTGACGCGAATCGTTGCCCGCCGCGCGCGACCGTCGCGGCCGGTGACCGTTACGTGTGAAACGTAATCGATCGGCTGATAGACGATGCCGCCCTTCGTTGCAATCGGTTCGATGCGGTACGCAAAATCTAGCAGCGTCAGTTTGGTCGAGGTGCGCGGAATCGACACCGTTTGTCCGCTCAAGATCGCCGTCTCGCCCGAGAATCCGAGCGCCCAATAAATCGTCGTGCCGGTTGCAATGATCACAAATCCCAGATGCGCGATCAGCACGCCGCGTCGCGCCCAATCGTGGCGATCGGCGAAGGTCCACTCGGTGCCGCCAAGCTCCCGTTTGCGGATCTGCCATCCGCGCCGGCGGAAGAAATTTTCTACACGCGAGCGTGTCGTCGCGGGGTCCAGCGGCGTATCGATGCGCGAATGCAGCGGCAGCCGATCGATCTTGACCGGGCGCAACGGCGGCAACCGCGCGGGAATCACGCGCCTCAACGTACAGACGGCAAGTGAAGAAAGAATGAGTCCGATGATGCCGATGTATGCAGCGCTGTGGTAGACATTGTCGAGACCAAGTCGCAGGATTAGACGCGCAACGGGCGCGGCATAGGTCGCGAAGTAGATGCTCGAATCGCGATTTTGGTCGATGATGACGCCGAGGAGCGTTAAGATTCCCCAGACGACGAAGAGCGAGACCGCGAAGAGCACGTTCGACCACGTGCGTACGAAGTCGCCGAAGAGGTCGTCTAAGCCGACGCGGGCCGCCACGTACGCTCGAGAAGGACGATCAGCCAGATGCTGACCTCGTAAAGTGCATACATCGGTATCGCAAGCAGTGCCATCGTCAGCGGGTTGCCGTCGGGCGCGACGATGCCGCCGAAGACGAAGAATCCGAAGAGTGCATGCCTGCGATAGCGCCGCAAGAACTTTGGCGTAACGATGCCGATTCGCGCGAGGGCGACCATGACAACGGGCGTTTGAAAGACCAAGACAAAAAGCAATAACAAGAGCAACACAAAGTTCAGGGTCTGCGATATGCCGAAGGTCGCGGTTGCGACCTTTCCGGTTTGCGCGAGCAGCGCATGTCCAACGCGCGGCAGCACGAGAAAATGCGCGAACGCTAACCCGAGCGCCGCGAGAATGACGGAGGGCGCCACGTAGAGGTAGACGAGACGGCGCGTGCGCGGTGCGAACGCCGGCACGACGAACATCCAAAGTTGATAGAGGATGACCGGAAGGCCCAGCACGATCCCCGCGTAGATCGAGAACTTCAGCTCCAGCATGATGACGTCGGCGGGGCCGAACGCATTGAGCTTGACGCCTGGGAAGTACTGTTCGCTAAGCCAAGGGATTGCGAATTGCGCCGGATAGAAGGCGAGGATCGCGAGCGCGAAGATCGTTCCGAGCGCGATCATAAGACGCTTACGGAGCTCCCTGAGGTGCTCCGTAAAGGTCATCTCTTTTTGATCCCAGCGTTCCTCAGTTTGTTGCAGTGAGGTCGACGGTGCTGACAGCATCCGTTGCGTGGTTATCTAGCCGCCGCTTTGCGTGCCTTCTCCCGGAGTCGGCGGTGGAATTTGCTGGCCGATGCCGGTGTTTTCCGGCAGATCTTGCATCGGATCGCGACGCGCCGTTTCCGCGCGCAGCCGCGCCTCCTCGCGCGCTCGGGCCGCCGCTTCATCGGCCTCCGCTTGGCCGACCATGAATTCTTTTTTCGCCTGCCCGGCGCTGCGCGCGAGCTTGGGCAGCTTTTCAGCACCGAAGAGCAGGAGCGCGCCGACGACGATGATGCCGATGATCTCGGGGCTCGCCCAGGCGAACGAGACTACGATATGCATTTGTTCTTCCTTATATTTCCTCTACGAGCGAGGCGGCCATTTCGATCAGCGAGCGGTGAGCTGCGCCGTCGCGCATCCCCGATAGCGAACGGCTCGCCCGCCGGGCATAGTGTTCGATGCGGTCGCGTGTCGCTTGCAGCGCGGCGCAGGCGGTGACGCCCTCGACGATGCGTTCGAGCTGTGCATCGTCGCCCCGCGTAAAGAAACGTTCGACGGAGTCGCGGAATCCTCTATCCGCGCGCTGCAAGGCAAATATTAATGGAATCGTCACCTTGCGCTCGCGCAGGTCGTTGCCGGCCGGCTTGCCGAGGCGCTCGGCGTCCGCCGTCATGTCGAGCAGATCGTCTTTCATCTGGAACGCGATTCCATAATCGCGTCCGAAATCGCGTAACGCGGTTCGCTGCTCTGCGGATGCCCCGCCGACGATTGCACCGCATTCGGCGGACGCGGCGAAGAGCGATGCCGTCTTCTTTCCGACGATTTCCAGATAGTCGGTAAGAGTCAGCGCTACGTCACCGAGCGCGCGCAGTTGGAGAACCTCACCCGCGCAGATTTCGGCAAGCGTTGCCGAGAGGATGTGCGGAATCGGCGCCGGGTACCGCGCCGTCACGTTGCGGAAGATCCACGCAAAGAGGTAATCTCCGGCGAGCACGCTGATCCGATTGCCGTAGTCAACCGCCGTCGCGTTGACGCCCCGCCGCGTGTCGGCGCGATCGACGACGTCGTCGTGAATCAGCGTTGCGACATGGATCAGTTCCATGTACGCAGCGAGCTCGAGGTGTTCGGCTGGTTGCGCACCGACAACCTCAGCGGCTAGCAGGGTCAGCTGGGGGCGAATGCGCTTTCCGCCGGCGGCCATCATTCGGCGAACCGCCTCGGTCACCAGGGGATTATCGGCAATGAAATGCGAGCGAACGAACTCCTCGACCAACGTCTGTCCGTCGTACGCAGCAGATTCGATCACGGCGCTGCTCCGAAGTGGATTGCGATCGTTCCGCCACACAGTGGCGCATATCCGCAGTTGACGAACCCCGCTGCTTTGAAGCGATCTTCGAGTGCCGGCGCGTCGGGATGGTGGGTCAATGACGCGGGCAGATACTTATACGCGCTCTTGGATCCGCCGACGATCCCGCCGACCATCGGAACGATGGCATAGAAATAGACGTCGAAGGCGCGTTTAAACAATCGATTAGGCGCTTTGGAGACGTCGAGATTGACGAATCGCGCTCCGGGGCGGAGCACCCGCCGGATCTCTTTGAGTGTCGCGTCGATATCGACGACGTTGCGCAGCGAAAAACCCATCGTAGCGCCATCGAAGCTGGTATCGGCAAACGGGAGCGCCATCACATCGGCCTCGACGAATTTCAAATGCGCGTGCGGCGCTTTACGCTGCGCTCGCTGCCGGGCGCGTTCGAGCATCGGCGTGCAGAAGTCGACGCCGGTCACGTTCAGCGTTGGGTCCCGCCGCACGAGGTGAAAGCAGATGTCGCCGGTTCCGCAGCAGAGATCGAGAATCGCGTCGCTCGTGTTCACGCCGAGTCTATCGATTGCGGACCTGCGCCAGAGTTCGTCAAAGCCGGCAGTCAGAACGCGGTTCGCGAGATCGTAGCGCGGCGCGATCGACGCGAACATATCGCGGACGTATGTGCCTTTGGAGCTCGTATCTTTGGATTCTTGTGTGGACGTCATCTCCGAATCGGCTGTGCTTTCCAACGTCAGCGAAGGGGACCTTTCCGACTCGGCAAACGTCTCATACTTGGAGCCGTGCCAGGCCCGGAGGAGGTAATGGCATGAAGCGTTTTTTTGCTTTCATCGGCTGTGTTACCATCGCGACCGTCCTTGCGTCGACACGTGCCGCCGTGGCCGCAGCGCCAACTGTAGATAAAATTGCGGACTATTACGGCAGCTGCCCCGCCACCGTTCACTTCAGCGGCGCACTGTATCCCCCAACGGCTGCACCGACCAAAATAACCTACGTCTTCGGCTATTACGATCCGGGGCAGGCAAAGTGGATCGCAGACAAAGCCAAGACAATTTCGGTCAATGGCAGCGTGGGCGTTACCGACACGGGAACGTTCACGGGATCTGGAGTCGCAACGGTAGTGCTCTACCAGAACAATGTCGTGTCGCCACAGCCGCAGTCATTTCAGGTTCACTGCGGCGCCGTGCCCCCACGCAACCCAGGAATCAGGGGAAGGTTGGCGGGCAATTACCGCTTTCCGGTATGGTCCAGCATGCCGTTTCAGGCTTGGGACTGGCGTCTGAACCAATATACATATAGTGGTGGATTAGGGAGTCTTCCGGATTTCGGCACCGCATGCGGCGACATTTGCGCCGGATTTCGGCACTTTACGAGCGGCGGCGGTGCACCGTTCGGCTATCATGAGATCGATGACTGGCGCAGTTATATGCAGTTCGGAAAGATTCCAAATCCACCGAAGCCGGTAAGCCAAGCGGTGTTGATTCTGACCCTGGACGTGTGGTCATCGCAGAGCAGCCTCAAGTGTCTTGAAGGAGTTGCGCCGGCTCTAAGCACGTGGCAAGGCAATAAAGCTTGGGTGAATGGCAATTTTACCTATAACGCACCCACCATCAGTAGCGGCCTCTTGCTGCCGCCGGATACGAGAAAGGTGATGTTCGATGTTACCTCAATCGTGCGGGACTGGTTCTCTGGTAAGATTGCCAACCACGGCTTCGTAATCGCGGGCTCTAATGAGGCCGGCACGGAGCCTCCCGATAACGTTGATTGCGTGATCGGCTTTGCCGTTTCGCCTACACTTCTGGTGCGTTAAAACAGGGCG
>JAFARW010000128.1 GCA_019245275.1 Vulcanimicrobiota bacterium | reverse complement strand
CGCGAGCTCACGAAATTGCGCGGGTGTGATACCGTCGAGCGGAGCTGGCAGCGGATTGCGCGGATCGAGAAAGACGTGCTCCATGTACGGTGAGTAGCCGTTCATCTTGAAAGCGGCAATCGTGCGAATGCGTTCCTTGAAATAGCGCATCGTCGGCAGCGGTCCGCGCGAAACGTCGTCGGAGAGAATGCGCCACCGCAAGGCGGGCTGATCGTGAATTGCGACGCATGGTAGTTGCCAACGCCCGTTGACGCGTTGCGGAAGTTGCGCGAGCGTCATGGCAGCGTAAAATATTCCGGCATTATCGCCACCGACTAGAAAAACGCGTATCGGCGCGGCAACAGGCGCCACGACCATTCGATAACCTTGTGCGCCGAGCCGCGACCCGCGAATGGCCGTGATGTCGGGAAGGCCGCCGCTTCGGATCAAGCCCGGGATGCCGAGCGCACGCCAACGTTCGTTGACCTCTTCAAATGCAGCCGCATCGAAATCGCGCCGAACGCGGAGCGGCCGCGAAAGATACAACGGCGACGGACATCGCAGCGGAGCGACTCGTTGCGGCCGCGGAACGATTGAAAGCGATTGCGCGCGCGATGCAAGCGGCGCGCAGACGATTGCAAGCACGCCAAACGCAGCGATGTACTTCACCGCGCTGCGCCTTCGACGGATACTGATGTGTCACCCTGAGCTTGTCGAAGGGCCACCGTAATCGTGCGCGAATCGTTGCGCGATGCGTCTGCAGGCCGCTGATTACACGATCATCGCGGCGTTTTTTCTAATCAATCTCGCGATCGGTTTTTACTATGCGCGACGCGGAGGAAAGAGTCTCGGAGAATTCTTTCTGAGCGGACGCAGCGTGCCGTGGTGGCTAGCAGGCACGTCAATGGTTGCGACGACGTTCGCAGCCGACACGCCGCTCGCCGTCACCGGGTTCGTCGTGAAGAACGGCGTCGCCGGAAATTGGCTATGGTGGAACATGGTGATGAGCGGCATGCTGACCGTGTTCTTCTTTGCGGCGCTTTGGCGACGCTCAGGCGTGCTGACGGATGTCGAGTTCATCGAGCTGCGCTATTCCGGCAAACCCGCGGCCGCGCTACGCGGCGTGCGCGCCGTCTACCAAGGCGTCATTATCAACACGATCATCATGGGCTGGGTCAATTTAGCGATTGCTAAGATCCTCGGCTTGACGCTGCACATACCGAAGTGGGAAGCGATTTTAATCTGCCTCTTCCTAACCGGCCTCTACGTCGCAATCGGCGGCTTGTGGAGCGTTCTCGTCACCGATCTCTTGCAGTTCATCGTCAAGATGACGATGGCGATCGTGCTGGCTGTGGCCGCGGTTGCAGCCGTTGGCGGCATCTACAGTTTGCGCGCGCATTTGGCAGTGATCGATTCGGCGCGGCACGTAGCCGGCGGCGGCTCGGTACTCGCGTTCTTCCCGACATCGAACGCGGCTTGGATGCCGCTGCTCAGCTTTATCGTCTTCCTGAGCGTCTCTTGGTGGGCATCATCGTACCCGGGCGCCGAGCCGGGCGGCGGCGGTTACATCGCGCAACGCATCTTCGCCTCGAAGAACGAAAAGAACGCGATTGGTGCGACGCTCTTCTTCAATGTCGCGCACTATGCGCTTCGTCCGTGGCCGTGGATCCTCGTTGCGTTAGCCGCGCTGATACTCTATCCGCACGGCGTTGCCGATCCGATCACCGGCAAAATCGATCCGGAGCTCAACTACATTCAAGCGATGATCGACCACTTGCCGGCATCGCTGCGCGGATTAATGATGGCCGGATTCTTGGCGGCATACATGTCGACGATCGGCACGCAACTGAACTTAGGCGCGTCGTATCTGACGAACGATCTGTATCGGCGCTTCATCCGCCGCGATGCATCGCAGGCGCATTACGTTTGGATCTCGCGGCTGATGACAATCGTAGCTATGGCGCTGGCCGCGGTCGTAACACTCGGCATGGACTCGATCGGAAAAGCCTGGGCGTTCATTATCACGTTCACGGCCGGCGTCGGACTCGTCATGATCCTGCGATGGTATTGGTGGCGCATCAACGCCTGGACCGAGATCTCGGCCCTCCTCGCATCCGGCATCGTCGCAACAATCCTTCAGTTGCGCTTACCAGAGGGGCCGAATCAAACGGCGATCATTCTGCTTTTGACGGTGCCGATCACGACCGCCGTGTGGCTCATCGTAATGTTTGCGACGCGTCCGGAGCCGCTCGAAACGCTAGCCGCGTTCTATCGGAAGGTGCAGCCGAATGCGTTCGGCTGGCGTCCGATTGCACAGGCGACGGGGTTTGTCAGCACGGGCATGAATTTAGGTATTACGATTGCAGATTGGATCGCCGGCTGCGGGCTCGTCTACTTCGCGCTCTTTGGCATCGGTAAGCTCGTGCTTGGCGAAGCGATCCCGGGCATCGGGCTGCTGATTGCGGCCGCGATCTGCGGCGCCTTCATCTTTTGGGATATGAACCGCCGCGAT
>JAFARW010000103.1 GCA_019245275.1 Vulcanimicrobiota bacterium | reverse complement strand
GATCCCGTTGTGGAAGGCAGCACGCGCGCGCTGCAAACCGGCCATTCGACGCCGATGGCGACGCTCGATTTTAAGAAAGCCGCACCGATCCTCATTCACGGCGATGCAGCGTTCAGCGCGCAAGGCGTCGTCGCTGAAGTCTTCAATCTGCAAGCGTTGCCGGGTTACGCGACGGGCGGCACGCTGCACGTCATCGCGAACAACCAGATCGGTTTCACGACCGATCCGAAAGATTCGCGCTCGACGCGCTATTCGAGCGACCTCGCCAAAGGCTATGACGTGCCGATCATCCACGTCAATGCGGATGACGTCGAGGCGTGTATCTCGGCCGTACACTTGACCGTCGATTTCCGTCGTCAGTTCGGTCGCGACACGATCATCGACATCATCGGCTATCGCCGCTTCGGACACAACGAGCAAGACGAGCCAGCTTATACGCAGCCCGGCATGTATGACATCATCAAAGGCCATCCGACCGCGCGTGAACTGTACGCGAACAGACTCATTGCCGAAGGGTTAGCGACCAGCGAGCAGGTCAACGAGTTCATCGCGCAGGCGACCGCGCGCCTCAAGGAGGCGCACGAAAACGTCAAGCACGGTAAACAGCCGAGCATGCTGGACGTTGAGAAAGCCGCTCCGGCTGCAGCGCGCGCCGAACGAAAAGTTGACGAAGCCAAATTGCTTGCCTGGAGCGATGCCCTCGTCTCAGCGCCCGACCAGATCCATGTCAATCCAAAGCTCGTCTCCCAGTTCGATCGCCGCAAAGCTCTCATCCACGAGAAAGGCCTGATCGATTGGGGGATGGCGGAAGCGCTCGCATTCGCGTCATTGATCACCGAAAGCACGCCGGTACGGCTGACCGGCCAAGATACGGAGCGCGGCACGTTCAGCAACCGTCACCTCGTGTTGCACGATGCGCGCGGCGGACCGGCATACGTGCCGATGCAGCACCTGGCCGATGCGCATGCGTCGTTCGAGATTCACAACAGTCCACTCTCCGAGTACGCGTGCATCGGCTTCGAATACGGCTATAGCGGCTCGTTGCCGAACTCGCTTGTCCTCTGGGAGGCGCAGTTCGGCGACTTTGACAACGGCGGCCAGATCATCATCGATCAATTCATCGTTGCGGGCGCCGCGAAGTGGAATCAAACGTCGCGCCTGACATTGCTTCTTCCGCATGGTTACGAAGGTGCGGGACCGGAACACTCGAGCGCGCGATTGGAACGGTTTTTGCAACTCTCCGCGGAGGGTAATCTGCGCGTCGCCAACTGCTCGACATCAACCCAGTATTACCATTTGCTGCGCGCGCAAGCCACCGATGAGAAGGCCATCCCGCTCGTGATCATGACGCCGAAGAGCTTGCTGCGCGCCGAGGAGTCGTTTGGAACGCTAGGTGAGATGGCGAACGGCAAATTCTATCCGGTCATCGACGATTCGCGCTTTAGCGATCGCAAGGATGCGGTCGAACGCCTGATACTCTGCAGCGGCAAGATCTACTACGATTTGATCAATCACGAACTTTACAAGTCGGTGCAGAAGACTGCGATCGTACGGGTCGAGCTGCTGCAGCCGCTTCCGCATGGTGAGCTCAACCGGCTCATCGGAACGTACAAGAACCTGAAGAAGCTTATCTGGGTTCAGGAAGAGCCGAAGAATATGGGCGCACGCGCGCACGTGCGGCGTCGGCTGCTCGAGCGCAAGACCGATTCGATGGACATCGGCTATATCGGGCGGCCGTATCGTGCATCCCCATCTGAAGGCTATCCTGGCGCGCATCTTGTCGAACAAGAGCGCATATTGAAGACCGCGTTAACGGAGTAATCGTAGTACTAGACGGACGGTGTCTTCGCCGACCCGGTCCGTAGCAACGAGTCGAAGCGGCGGCCGAACGCCTGCAAAGTACGGCTTGCCGCGTCCGAGTACGAACGGGCGGAAGTACAGATGATACTCGTCGATTAGGTCGAGATCAGTGAGGCTTGCGGCAAGCTCGGGGCCTGCAACGGCGATCCGGCCGTCGACTGTGGCCTTCAGGTCGCGCACGAATGCTTCAACATCGCTATTGACAAGCGTGGCGTTGGCGCCGACCGACTTCAGCGTGTTTGAGACGACCCATTTCGGATGCGCTCGCCACGCCGCGGCGAAGTCGTGCTCGAGCGCGCTCCATTCCGGCTGATCCTCGTCCCAATAGCGCATCACTTCGTATATCCGGCGACCATACAGACTGCCGGCCAACCCGCGCACGTAGTCGGTGAAATGACGGAAAAGCTCAGCGTCGGGCGGCGGCATTTGCAATTCGCCGTTCTCGCCGGCGACATACCCGTCCAGGGACAGATTCATCGCAAAAATCAGCTCCGCCATCTCAAGCCTCCCGGTCGTGCGTCATTGGTTAGAGCTTCATCGCGGCAAATAACGACGGCAAGGTCGTGGCGGAGCATAAGATGCGGCGATTCTCTTCTGAAATGAACCCTTCCGAAACGGCATGATCAAACATCGCCAGCAGGCCGTCGAAGTAACCGTCGACGTTCAGTA
>JAFARW010000188.1 GCA_019245275.1 Vulcanimicrobiota bacterium | reverse complement strand
ATCACGGGGCAGCGTCGCTTTGAAGAAGAGCGTACTTCCAAATTCAAAGAGACGCGGAGAAAGCCGCATCTTCATATTCATGAAGCTGCGAAATGCGAAACGACGCCAAGCCGCAGGATCGACCGACGTGCCGCAAATGAGAATGGCTTGCGTGTCTTGCGGCCGATCGCTCGCCACGAGGACGGCCACATAACCCCCTAAGCTGTAGCCGACAATCAGGGGCGGCGCATCGAGCACTTCCTTCGTGATGTATTTCAGCTGCCGATCGAGATTCTCGCGCGTGAATGGAATGTCGGCGAGCGTACCGTGTCGCGGAAGGTCGATCGTCACGACGCGAAACCGCTCGCGCAAGATTTCAACGTGGGGGGCCCACGAAAACCGCCCGAGATGAATACCGTGGATCAGAAGAATGGGAGGGGCCGTTTGCGGCCCCTCCATTGAGTACGACTCCGCTAAGCGCGCTTCGTCAAGTGGCACGCACACGACTTCGCCAACCGCCGACGATTGCGCCTACGATCGCGAAGCCGGTTACTGGAATGGCTGCGTTCATGAGCCACAAACCAAGCGGCCGCTGCTCGAAGACATATTCGGTCAGCAGGATCGTCGCGAAGATTCCGATGCCCATGAAGAGCGCAAATTGCACGCCATGCGCCGCCGTCGGCTGCGAACTATCGGCCAGAGCAATTGCGGTCACGTACGCCAAGATCAGCGCCACGATAAAACCGACGATGTAAGGGATTGGACTCGGCTGCATCTGCCGGCCGGTCCAGCCGACGAGCGATAACCATTGATTGCCGAAGACAGTGTACCAGATTCCTTGCCAAACAAAGTACGCGATCGCCGCCACGATAACGGCGAGATGGTTGATGCCGCCTTTCATATCGCTCCTTCCCTAAGAGGCGTTTTCTTTAGACGGCGGCAAGAGGATCCATGCGAAGCAAAGGACGGCAAAGGCTGCGGCTGCGATTGCAAGTTCCAACTTTCATACCTCCTTTCTATCAGCGTTGCACTTCGCGCAACGCTTGGCGTTCCGGCTCACTTCTGCCACGATGCGGCAGAAATTCGCCTGCACGCCCCCGCGCAAACTTCGCGCGCGGGCCCCCAACTCTCACTGCGAATAGGCGGCTTCGGCGTGCTGACTCAGATCGAGCCCGACCCGTTCTTCACGTTCGGTGACGCGCAGCGATGTTACCAGCATGACAAATTTCAGAATTAAATACGTCCCGGCTCCGGCAAACAACCAGGTCGCGGCGACTGCTATGACTTGCGTCAGCAATTGCTTCGGATTTCCGTAGAGCAAGCCGTTTGAGGCCGATGCGTTGATGGCGACGGTTGCGAAGATCCCCGTTGCGATCGCACCGACCGTTCCGCCGAGGCCGTGCACCGCGAAAACATCCAGCGCATCATCGACACGGATGCGATCGCGAATGCCGACTGCCGCGTAGCAGACGCCCGCCGCGGCCGCGCCGATCAGGATCGACGCCGCCGGGGTCACGTATCCGGCAGCAGGCGTAATCGCGACGAGTCCCGCAACGGCACCGGCCAGCGCACCGACGACACTGGGCGCGCCCTTGCGAGTCCATGCGATCGTCATCCAGACGAGCGCGCCCATTGCCGCGGCGGTATTCGTATTGATGAAAGCGGAAACGGCCAGACCATTCGCCGCCAGCGCGCTTCCCGCGTTGAAGCCGAACCATCCGAACCACAAGAGTGCCGTCCCTAAGAGCGCCATAGTAACATCGTGCGGCTCATGCGGATCCCGTGCGTGCAGAATGCGCGGACCGAGAACCTTCGCCACAACTAAAGCGGAAATGCCTGACGAGATGTGCACGACTGTTCCGCCCGCGAAGTCAAGAGTGCCGAGCCGAGCGAGCCAACCGTTGTGTCCCCAGACCCAGTGCGCCAGCGGATCGTAGATCAACGTCGCCCACAGCAGCGTGAAGATCGCAAAGGCTTTGAAACGTTTGCGTTCCGCGAATGCGCCGGTGATCAGTGCCGGGGTAATCACGGCAAACATCATTTGAAAAACAACAAACGCGCCGTGTGGAATCGTCGGCGCGTAATTTGGGTTCGGTGCGGATCCGATGCCGGAGAGGCCGATCCACCGTAAGCTTCCGATCACCCCATGCCAGTCAGGTCCGAAAGCGAGTGTGTATCCCCACAACACCCATTGAACGCTGATCAAGCACAAGATGAAGAAGCTATGCATCAGCGTCGAGAGTACATTCTTACGTCGCACGAGGCCGGCGTAAAAGAATCCCAGCCCCGGCGTCATCAGCATGACGAGAGCGGCGGCAGCGAGTACCCAGGCGGTATCGCCGCTGTCGATCTTGCCCATTACTTGTAAGATAGCGGCTTTCAGCATCGAGTGCATTAGACGCGCGACCAACGTTGATGCCACTTCTTCGGACAGATGTAGGGACCGTGCGCTGCGCGAGCCGAACCAATACTACCCATGATGATTTTAGCGACCGCCGCGCTGCTCTTGGGTAGCGCACAAATTGCTCAAGCCCCGTCGATTGCGCAAGCCGTCGATACGCGCGGGCCTTGTCTCGATTCTCCGAAGTCCGTCCCGAATGTGCTCGGCGACCCTTTCGAGCGGACTAGTGAAGTCGTGCGCATCGATAAGATCGTGTCGACGCGCACGCTGATGCCGAATGAA
>JAFARW010000168.1 GCA_019245275.1 Vulcanimicrobiota bacterium | reverse complement strand
TTCGCATCGCGTCGAAATTGTTGACATCGATCAGGTTCAAGAAGAGGACTCCGGTGCTCGTCGTCCGGACCGCGGCTTACGCAGGGCGCTCGCTCCCCACGGGGTCGTAGGGGGGCCCACCGTCGCCTTAGGCGCTAGAGCACAGACGGATATTGTACAGCGGCCCGGCCCGCGAGGCAAGCGGCTTGGGCCGCATGGTAAATTCTAGCCTGGCCCCCCTTGAAACCGCCCGAGCCATTCCTTCGTATTGGCCGTAAGGAGGCAAATCGAATGAGTCTTCCGCTTGCCATCGTCCTCGCAACGGGCATGATCTGCGCGACCGTCCTGATCGTGGTTGCCGCTTCTTTTGCCTGGGCGGCACGCCACCGTGGCGGTCCAAGCGCCTAGGCGAGCGACTCCGGGGTCTTAGCTGTCGCGCGGCACCGGCTGGCCTTGGCCAAAGCCGAAGGCCATGCTCGAGTCATACGAGCCGGCGTCGGCCACGGCAAGCACATCCCCGGCAGCGATGTGCGCCGGCAGCTGCACGTCGTGACGGATTACATCTTCTTCCGTGCAGATGCAGCCGAAGATCCGGTCTCTGCCGTCTTCGAGTTTGATCCAGCCATCTGCCCCCTGCCAAAAAACACGGTGCGGAAGCCACCGGAGTTGAGGCAAGTTCGGTTGACCTCCGTCAACGACGATTTCGCGGGCATCGTCTCTTTGACGCACCTCTAAGACGCGCAGAAAAAGCGCTTCAACGGGCGTCGAGAGTCCTTGTCCCGGCTCGACGTAGATGTGATCCAAATTGCTTAGCCGTCGCGGCGCGACTTCAGACACATGAGCGTAGTCGCGTTCGAAGCGCTCCATCCACGCCTCGGCCAAGAATCCCCCGCCAAGATCGAAGATCGTGACGGGTTTTCCCGACTCCGATTCGAGGTCGACGGCATACCCGAGCACTTCATCTGCAATCTCACGCCACTGACGTTCGCCGAAATCCTCGGGCCGGCTAAAGAACGAGACTCCCAGACGTTCAACGTTCTCACTCGCGCGCGCTATCTCGATGACGTTCGGAAGTTCGCACGATTTGACACCAAATCGCGAGGGGATCGTACGCGGCCGCATCCGCACGCCGTGAACGTTCATTGCATCCGATCGCGACGCATAGAATGCAAATGCCTCAACCGAGTCGGCGAATGCGACGTTGACCCGACGATTGCGGATGACACGCGGCCCGTTATACGTAATTTCATCCGGCCCGTAACCGTGCTCCCTGGCTTGATCGCATTCGCCCTCGCTGATGCACTCGGCCAAAACGCCGTTGCGGTGCATCAGCGCGACCATCTCGTCGCGAGGGTTCGTCTTCACGCTGTAGTTGAGTTTGAACCGCGGATGGGCGCTCAGTGCATCAAGCGCATCGCCAACGTTTCGTTCAGCGATATCGCTCAGAAAACAACGCCAGGGCGTGTCGCGTTCCGGATCCCAACGCTCCGAAATCGATGCGCGCAACTCATCATCGCTGCGCGCAAAATTTGGAACGAGGCGCTTGCTAAGTTGGGTCCGGATTGGATCGCGCACCACACCTAGGTTTCTGGAGGGCGGAGATGGACTCCGCCCCTACCAACTGCTGTTACGTTATCGTGCTACGCTTGTGGTTCGTCACCTGATGGACCGTTGCCATCTCCTTCATCGTCGCCGTTCTGATCGTCATTATCCGTATCGGGTTCGTCGTCGATATTTGGGCGGTCGTCGGTGTCGCTCATATCGCTATAATCCTCCTGTTCTGGCGCAGATACCCAAATCGGCGCTTCTGCTATCCTAACCAATGTTCCGGCCGTCTTAATGCTGTCATAAACGGCCACGGGGCATCGTAATACTAACGTGCACGCGCCGGCCGCGAAAAATCTCTTTGAGGAGCTCTTTGCGAGAGAGTACAAGGGCGTGGTCGCATCCGCCGGCCGCATCGTGGGGCCTGCGGCCGCCGAGGATATCGCGCAAGAAGCCTTTGCAGCGCTGTACGGAGCGGGACCGATGGATGAGACGCACGCGCGCAATTGGCTTTATCGCACCGCCCTGCATCGTTCGCTCGATGTGCTGCGCGCCGCTCGCCGCCGGGAAGCCCGAGAGAACGCTGCCCGCACGACTGAACACCGCGATAATCCGGCCGAAGCGGCCGAGAGGCGCGAAGCCCGAATAGCCGTCACGACCACGCTCGGCCGCATACATCGGCGCTACGCAACGGTGCTCGCGCTACGTTACAGTGGTTTCACCTACCGAGAAATCGCCGCGATCATTGACGTGAACGTCAACCAAGTCGGCACGCTGCTGCTGCGGGCCGAAGCCGCATTCAAAAAGGAGTACGATCGTGTCTCACCTGCCCAGTGAAGTTTTGCGCCGCTACGTCGACGACCCCGACGTTCTTCTCACGTACGAGAAAGAGCATCTGCTGCGCTGCGCCCGTTGTCGTACCGCCCTTAACATCAGCCGCGAAAACGCACGCTTCAGCGCAGCAGCGCTCGCTCAGAACGATGACGTGGATGTTGCCGAAGCCCGGCGCATGCTAACGGCCCGCATCGCCGCAGTTAACACAAGCCCCCGATCGTTGATAGCACCGAAACATCAATTTGGGTTGCGTAGCATATTAGACCGCGGTTCTGCTCGCTGGATGTTGACGGCGGCGGCCCTCGCAATCCTCGTGCTCTTAGTAACCGAAACGCCGCTGCGAATCTACGCGCAGAACTTTCTGACAATCTTTCAGCCGCATGAATTTCAAGCGGTTGGATTGACCGCTTCGGATATTTCGAAGCTACGTGCCCTTCCGGATCTTGAGGCTTTCGGAACAATGCGTGGAACACGGCATCCGCATTTCAGCGAGTTCACCGATGTACAGAAAGCAGCCGGCGCTGCGGGAATGGTGATCGCGCAACCGGCTTACTTGCCGGCGGCCGTGCCCTCACAGCGGAGCTACCACGTTAGCCGCGCCGTTTCGGCCAGCTTTACGTTTAACGTGGCTAAAGCGCGCGCTTTCGCGCAGCGCAAGCGGGTTAGCCTCCCCCCGATGACCGCTCAACTCGATGGAGCGACGCTAACGGCATCGGTCGGTCCCGTCGTCGTTCAAGTTGACGGCTCGCAGCGCGCGATGAACGTGCGCCGCGCTCGCGCTCATCGCGCATTTGAGGTAAATGATCACGACTTGCGTTCGCTCGCCGCGAATACGATTGTAATCACGCAGGCCCGCTCTCCGAAGGTCATTTCGAGTCGCGCGACGGTCGGCACGATCGAATCGTATCTGCTTTCAATTCCGGGCGTGCCGGCAGACTTAGCCGCGCAGATCCGCGCGATTCACGATCCCGGTCAAACGGTGCCCGTCCCGTTCCGCATCGACAAGGAAACGGCCCAAAAAGTCACGGTTCAAGGCGCGCCGGCATTGCTCGTCGGCGATAATACCGGCGTCGGAAGCGGCGTGATGTGGCAGAAGAACGGCACGGTTTACGGGGTGGCCGGTCCATTCGCCGCTTCGGAAATCTTGAAGGTCGCAAATTCGATAAAGATGTAGCGAAGGCGTATCGATACCTCCGACGCATACGCGATCGAAACGCGCGGCCTAACGAAGCGTTTCGGACAACGAGTCGCGGTCAACGATCTGACCCTCCGCGTGAAGCGCGGCGAGATTTTCGGTTTCCTCGGCCCGAACGGCGCGGGTAAGACGACGGCGGTTAAGATGCTTCTCGGGCTCGCGCGTCCGAACTCGGGCGATGCCGCGATTCTTGGCCAGCCGCTAAATTCGCTCAAAGCGCGACACATAACGGGTTATCTGCCCGAGCTCTTTCGGTACCAAGAGTGGCTAACGGCTCGCGAAGTCTGTCGATGGCACGCCGCGTTGCTTCGTATCGACGCCGCGAAACGCACAAGCCACATCGACGACATTCTGCAACGCGTTGGGCTCGGCGAACGCGCCGACGAGCGGGTCGGAACCTTTTCCAAAGGCATGCAGCAGCGGCTGGGCTTAGGCGTCGCGCTCTTAGGCGAACCGCAGTTGATCGTTCTCGACGAGCCGACGTCGGCGCTCGACCCGGTCGGCCGCGCCGATGTGCGAGCGCTCCTACCGCAACTCAAAGCGAAAGGCGCGACGATCTTTTTGAATTCGCACCTGCTCGCAGAAGTCGAGGCCGTTTGCGACCGCGTTGCCGTCATCGACCGCGGCAGTCTAATCGCAACCGGATCGCTCGATGAACTGCTCGGTCATTTAGCTCTGCGCATCTCCTTCGTTGAACTTGGAGAGTCGCTGCGACGCAATTTGTCTGCGCGAGGCGCCGCTTTCGACGGCGGGTCAACGGCAATCTTCGGGCACATCGATGAATCCGCGGTACCGGCGCTAATTACCGATCTCGTCCAAAACGGTGCGGCGATCAAAGCGGTGCAGCCGATCCGGCGTACCCTTGAAGAGCGTTTCCTGGAGCTTCTCAAAGAAGAGTGATCGGCAACATCCTGCTCGTCGCATCGCTGATCTGGCGGGAAGCCACGCGCAGGAGGCTCTTGCCGACGGTTGCGATCTTCTCGCTCGTTTTGATCGGCGCGACGGCGTGGGGCCTCAATCGCATAGCGACATTTCACAATCCAAGCGGCCACACGATTTCGCACTATGAGTTGACGGTCTTGACGAGCGTCCTCGTCGTCATGATGGCGTTCATGTTTTGCATCATCGTCTCGCTCGTTAGCGCTTTTTTAGGCGCACTTTCGATGGGCGTCGAGATCGAGAACGGGATATTGCTTGCAATCGTACCGCGGCCACTGCGACGCTTTGAGATCGTGTTGGGAAAGCTGCTTGGAAATATCTTTCTGATGGCGGCTTATACGATCGTCATCGGCGCAATTGAGCTTGCGGTCGTGCGGGGCGTCACGGGCTACGTTCCGCCGCATCCGGTCGTTGCGCTGCTTTATTTGACGGGCGTCGGCGCGGTCACGCTGTTGATCACGATGTGTTTGAGCGTGCGCGTCTCCGCGGTCGCGGCAGGATTTGCAGCGATCGTGCTCTTCGGGCTCGCCCGAATCGCCGGCTTTGCCGATACGATCGCATCCGCGCTGAACAATACCGCAGTGCAGCAAGCTTCTTTGATCGTGAGCCTGGTCGTCCCAAGCGACGGCCTTTGGCGTGGAGCGGCGTTCGCACTCGAGCCGGCTGCGATGGTGGGGCTAGGCGGTGCCGTGCAACGCGGTAACCCATTCATCGCGCTCGCTCCCCCGACTTACGCGTATCTCGCGTGGAGCGCGGCGTGGGCGATCGCATTTGTCATCGCCACAATTGCACTCTTTGCGCGTCGCGACCTATAGCGACCCTCGTTTGAGGAACGCGAAGCTGGGGAATTTGGCTAAAAATGACGACGGAGGCTCGAGCACCGTCCACTACAGTGGGCGCCCGCGTTTTACGATTCTTTAAAGTCCTCGGACCCGGGCTCATCACCGGCGCGGCCGACGATGATCCCTCCGGGATTTCGACTTATTCCGTAGCCGGTGCCGCCACCGGCTTTTCGATGCTGTGGCTGACGTGGATTTCGACACCCATGATGGCCGTCATACAAGGAATGTGCGCGCGCATCTCAATGGTGACGGGGCGAGGGCTTGCGGAGGTAATTCGCAAGCGGCTTCCCCTTAGTCTTGCTTACCCCTTGGCGATCATAGTGATCGTCGCGAACACTTTCAATCTCGGCGCCGACATCGGCGGCATGGCGGCCGCTGCGCACCTCGTTGTTCCGCTCCCGGTTGACGCTTGGGTCTTCTTCTTCGGCGTCGCACTTCTCGCATCGCAAGCGTGGTTGTCTTACGGGATGATCGCGCGCATTTTCAAGTGGCTAACGCTGGCGCTTTTTGCCTATGTCGTCACAGCGTTTGTCGTCCATCCGGCATGGCTCCAGGTGCTCGTCCAATTCGCGATTCCGAAGGTGCACCTCGACTCCGGTTGGCTTTCGACGATGGTTGGCGTCCTCGGAACGACCATCACGCCATATCTCTTCTTCTGGCAGTCTTCGCTGATGGTGGAAGAGGAGAAGGAAGCCGGGCGCACGACGGTGGCTGCGCGACGCGGTACGGACCGCCAATCGGTTAAGGACATGCACACCGACGTCAACACCGGCATGATCTACTCCAACCTCGTTGCCTTCTTCATCATTGTGACGACGGCGGCCACTCTCGGCGCGCACGGGCGGCACGACATCGGAACGGCGCAGGAAGCGGCCGAAGCACTGCGCCCGTTGGCCGGCAACTTTGCTTCGCTCCTCTTCACCTTAGGAATGGTTGGAACCGGAATGCTGGCCGTTCCGGTGCTTGCGGGTTCATCAGCTTACGTTGCAGCGCAAACTTTTAAATTCCGCGAAGGGCTTGGCGAATCGCCTGCGCGCGCGCCGAGATTTTATGGCATCATCGCCGCCGGCATAGTCATCGGGATCGCGATGAACCTGCTCCACGTCAACGCGATTCGCGCGTTGTTCTGGTCTGCGATCCTCAACGGCGTCGCGGCCGTGCCTCTGATCGCCGTCATCGTGTGGCTCGCTTCGAACAAAAATGTCATGGGGGAATGGAGGTCGTCTCTCGTCGCGCGCGCCTGGGGCTGGGCAACGTTTGCGCTTATGGGCGCTGCGGCGGTTGGCATGTTCTATTTCATGGCGAGGGGCTCGTAATAGCTTTTTGATCCGCATTGGAACGAGCGGCTGGGTCTACGACGATTGGCGCAAGCGTTTTTACCCCGCCGGACTCGCACAGCGCAATTGGCTAGCGTATTACACGCAGCACTTTGACACGGTCGAGCTCAACGCGACCACGTACCGGCTTCC
>JAFARW010000156.1 GCA_019245275.1 Vulcanimicrobiota bacterium | reverse complement strand
CGGCTTTGTTCAAGTCGGTCTGAGCTTGCAACTCCCGGCCACGATTGTTCGCGAGATCGAGCTGTCGCTGCAAAACGAAGTACGTCGTTGAAACGCCCGCCCGAAAGCGACGGTTTTCGCTCGCAAGAACTTGCTGCGAAGCCTCGCGCGCGGCACGGGCCGCGATCAGGCGGTAGCGCGCAGACCGGTAAGCCTGCAACGCATTGCGCGATTCTGCCGTGATCCGTTGAATCAACGCGGCTTCATTGAACTCGGTTTGGCGGATTTGTTCCTGCGCGATCGCATAGTTCGCCTTCGCGGTGTGATTACCAAACGGTATCGTGTATTGGACGCCGGCTTGATAGACGGGGAAACGCGCGTTGGCTAAGTTGTTCAGCGATTGGCTCAAGCCGCCGACGAGATAGCTGGGAACAGTTTGGTTCTGCGGCACGATGAATGGAATTTGCTTGTTCGGCGGCAGCTGTTTATTGACGAACGCGACCAGTTCGTTAATCGTAATCGTCTGCTGAATCTGACTTTCGAGAAACGGGATGTTCTGTACCGGAATCACCTGGCCGGCAAATCCATTCGTCGTGTAACCGAGTTGCAGATCGAGTTGCGGTTTGAGCTGGTCGCGCGCATAGGCAAGGTTGACGTCCGCCGACGCGCGCGCAGTGCGAAGTTGGTCGATCTCCGGCCGGTTGGTCAGCGCCCGCGCGACAACATCGGCCAGCGACGGCTCCGGCGGCAGCCGCAGTACCGGCGACATCGGAACCAGATTCGCCATCCAGATCTGGTCAGTCGGATCGGATAAGATCAGCTGCTTGAGTTGATTCTGCAACCGCGCCACATTCTGTAACGCTGAGAAGACGTTGTCCTGAAAGACGTTGACCTGGGTGTTCGATTGCAGCACGTCGATCGGCGCGTTGACTCCTTGCCGTGCGAGCCGCGCATTGCTTGCGGCTTGCGCGCGCGCCTCTCGCAATGCTTCCTCCTGGATTGCAACGTCGCGCCATGCAGCGACAAGATCCCAGTAGGCGTCTTCAACGTTCGCGATCGTATTGGACGCCGTCAAGAGCGTCTGATCTGTCGAGCTCTGCGCGTTGATCGTGGCGAGCTGCAGCGTACGTTTCGGCTCATTTTCGTAAGCGCCGCGCGCTAGCGGTTGAGTGAGATTGAACGAAAGCGCCGTCGGATAGGTCGGATTGAACGTGTTGATTGTCGTGTTGTTGTTGACGCGGCTGCCCGATGCGGTGACCGAATACTGCTGGCCGCCCGGCGTGATACCGTTGACGCCGGTGCTGATGCCGAACTGCTGCTGCACGATCGGTCCGAAATTCGGTCCGGCGAAAAACGCGTTTTGCGGTGCTTGCGTCGTGTATGAGTAGTTCGGCTGTACCATGAATCGCACGTCGAACGCGCCGCGAGCTGCGATGATCTGATAGCCGGCGATGCGCCGATTCGCTTGCGCCACCGCCAGGTCGTTATTGCGCGTCAAGCCCATCGTGATCGCGTCGCTCAATCTCAATCCGACGAACGGCTCCTGCGTGACGCCGATCAGTTCAACATTGGGAACGCGTACCGGCGGAGCGGCATAACCCGGCGCAACATTCGGAACTTTCGGCAAGAAGACGGGCTGCGGAGGCGGCGGCAGCCGCGGACCTTGCGGCGCCGCAGTTGCCTGCGGCGATAACGTTCCTTGCGGTGAAATCGGCGCGCTCGTCGGCGCAGGTTGGCCGCTCATCTGCGGTGATGGTCCGGGGAAGAGCGGCGGCTGCGCCGAGGGCTGCGGCATCGGTTGCGCGGTCGGACCGGGTTGCGGCAGTTGCGCACGCGCCGGCGTCACGGCCGAGATCGGAATCAGAAATGCAACTGCGATTAGTGCGCGATAAAAATACGCGCGCATCACTTGACCTTCACCGACGTTTCGACCGACATGCCTGGACGTAGGGGCATATCAGGACGAGCATCGTCGATGGAGATCTTCACGGGAATCCGTTGCGTCACTTTGATAAAGTTGCCGCTCGCGTTCTGCGCCGGAATCAGTGAGTACGTGTTCTGCGATGCCGGATTGATCGCAATCACGTGCCCGTGAAAGGCGACTCCCTTGTACGCATCGATCGAGATGTCGACCGGCTGGCCGGCGCGCATGCCGCCGATCTGCGTCTCTTTGTAATTCGCCGTGATGTAGATATTCTGCGCGGGAATGATCGTTAGGAGCGTCGTCCCCGGCGCGACCGTCTGTCCGACATCGATATTCTTCTCACCGATCGACCCGTCGACCGCCGCGCGGATGCGCGTATTGGAAAGTTGATCCGAAGCGAACTGCAGCTGCGCTTGTAAACTGGCGACGTTCGCGAATGCAGCACTCGCTTGCGCTTCCGAAGCCGCGACCCGACTGGGCGCGGACGCTTCCTGATACTTGCCGTGCGCGCTCTGCAAGGACCCCGACGCCTGCGCTTGCGCGGCGGCTAACTTGTCTTGAGCGGCCGTTACGCTCGCCAGCGCGCCTTGATATTGCGATCCCGCAGCGGCAGCTGCGGCTTTAGCTGCATCCAGTTGCTGACGTGGCAGATCACCCGTCGAGACGAGCGATTGCGTTCGCCCGAGATCCGCCTCCGCTTTCGCGTAGGCTTGTTGAGCGGCCGGCACTTCAGCTTCCGCCTCGATGACGCTCGCGTTCGCGGCGCCAACGTCCCCCATTCCGGATTGCGCCTGCGTAATACCACCTAGGCCTTCAAGTGATTGCGCGGCTACCGTCTGCTGCGTGAGCGTTACGTCCGCTTGGGCCGCCGCAGCTTGCGCGCGCTGTGCGGCGACCGCCGCCTTCGCCTGTTCGTACTTCGACCGCTCGTCGCTATCGTTGAGTTGTATCAGCAGTTGGCCTTTGTGCACTTGCTGATCGGTATCGACGTAGATCTGCTCGACGCGCTCCGAGATCTTGCTCGTCACTTGAATGCTCGACGCGTCGATCTTCGCATCATCCGTTGAGGCATGCGTGCGCGCGTAGAGAAAATAGCGGATGCCCCAAAACAGCAACGCGATCACGACGATCGCTCCAACGATCAAGCCGACTTGCCGAAGTGCCGGATTTGAAGTCAACGAGCGCTTTTCAGGAGATTGCGGCGCCGGCTGAGCGCTCCCGTCGCCCGCCGTTCTTGGTTGTTCTTCGACCGACCGCGAATCCATCAAGAGCTCCTTGCACCGTCAAGAAAGATGCCTACGAACGTTGTGACGGCTTGCTCGTCGTCCTCGAAGAGCGCCCGCTTCCAAAACTGCAATCCCATCGTATACGCAAAAAACATGCCCATGAAAAAACGTGCCAATACCTGCGGGTCGCCGCGCAGCGCACCCCTCTCAACGTGCTGCGAAAGGAAGCGCGTCAAGTACTCGCGGGAGAGGTTCGGTGCGCGCCACGGCACTAGCGCCGCATCGGGGTCGAGCGTCTCTTCGAGCAGAGCGACCCGCATGAGGTCGACGTTCTGCTGCATGGCCTCGGCGATCGCTCGCCCGATCGAGAGCAGATCGGCTTCCAAATCGCCGCTTAAGCCGGCGTACAGAGCGTGTAGGCGCGCCTCGCGCCCCTGGCAGAAAAACTCTTTCATCGCATCGAGCAAGGCGCGCTTGTTCCCGAAGTGGCGGAAGAGCGTGGCCTCGTTGACGCCGGCGCGGTCGGCGATCTCACGGGTCGTGGTTCCGTGAGGGCCCTTCCGCGCGAAGATCTCGCGCGCGGCCCTAAGGATGCGCTCCCGCGTTCCCTCTGAGGCGGTAGGTATCGCCGCTGCTTGCATAGGCCGATGCTAACATCCGGAACGAGCTAATGCAAGTGCTTGCTTGCACTCGGTACGATTGCCGTTGCCCTTCGACAAGCCCAGGGTGACAGTGCAAAGAACCGTTGCTTCGCATGCTGACCGAAGACGATGTTAGGGCCGCGGCACTAGCTGCCAAACTCGAGCCGAACTCTATCGTCATCAAGCGCCTCGATGGCCAAGGCGTCGACATCCACATCGACGACGATGTCTACCACTATCCCGCGAGCATGATCAAAACGCCGCTGGCGGTCGCAGTCTTTACGCTCGTCGAAAGCGGCGACCTTAAACTCGAGCAATATTTCGAGACGACCGCCGCTAACATGACCGCGAACGACCTCCCGTCGCCGCTACGCCCCGGATACCGCGCAGCGCTGCACGAGCTGATCGAATTGATGATCACGCGTTCAGACAACGTCGCGACGAACATGCTCTTCGATATCTGCGGCCGCGAGCGCGCCACGCGCATCGTCCAAGAGCGCTACGGATTGCTCAAGACGGCGTTCTATCGCAAGCTTTCCGGAAGCGAGCCGCTGATCAACGATCCCGGTTGGGATCGCGTTCATCGCAACATCCACAACGCGAGCGATGCGGCGAAGGTCTTTGAGTTGATCGCTGGTGACGGCGTGCCCTATGCAGACTTGCTGCGCGAGACGCTGCTCGCGCAACAATTCAATGACAAACTCAATGTCGGCTTACGCGCCGGTGACCGCTTCGCTCACAAGACGGGGGATACCGACGAAGTGACGCACGACGGCGGAATTCTTGACATCCCGAATGGGCCGTCGTACGTCATCGTCGTCTACACCGGTTTGCCGTCTAGTACGGAGAACAACGCGCGCTTCGGCCCTTTTATGCGCGCGATTCGCGCGTTATTCTGACTTAGTAACTGCTACTGCTCGATGTGCGGTGGTGGCGGTGATGGCGCGGCGTCGTTGACGTTCCGCCACTCGCGCCGTTCTCCGTGCTCGCGCCATTGGCGTTCGCGCCGTTCATGTTCGCGTGTCCGCTGCCGGCCGCGTGGTAGCCGGCCGCTGCTGCGGCACTCGCGCACATATATTGTCCGCTCTTCGTGCGGCCGTAATATGGGCTGTCCGGTTCGTGATAGGCCTTCGTGTGCAGGTTGACCCACACAGGTTTGGTCGCGCCGCAATTGAGGCCGGCGGGAATCGGCTGGGCCGCGGTCAGGGGAAGCGCAGCGCTCTCACGTTGTCCTTGTGTCATCGGACCGGTGCTGGCCACCGACGCCGGACCTTTGTTGCCGCCACCACACGCGGCAAACAACACAACTGCCGAGCAAAGAATGATGGCCGCTCTGATCTTTCGCATCGTGCTACCCTCCGAGATCTAACCTTCGTGCAATCTTGGCCACCGCCGCCCTCGCCTGCTGCCGCAACCCCCGATCGTCGCCGCCATACGCTTGCTTGCCCCTTACAAACGTCTGCCGAATCCAGCTGCTTTCGGCGCGGTAAACCAAGGCATTGACGACGGGCGACCACGGATCGATTGCGGATGCGTCGATCACGATATAATCCGCGCTTCCGCCGCGCGCAAACGTGCCGCCATCAATGCGTAGCGCTTGTGCGCCCTGGCGCGTCGCAAAATCAAAGACGGTGTCGGCATCCAGCGCCGCCCCATCGAGCCGTGCAAGCTTTTGCATCAGCGCCGCCGCGCGCATCTCATCGACAATGGACGGCTTGACGTCCGCATCGGTCCCGAGCGCGATCGGAACGCGGAGCCGTTGCAGAGTCGGGACATCGCAGACGCCGTCTCCCAAATATTCGTTGGTCGTCGGATTGTGCACGACGCGCGCGCCGCGCTTCGCTAGCAACTTCTTCTCATCGTCGGTCAAGTAAATTGCGTGAACGGCGATCAATCGTTCGTTTAGAACGTCCCAGCGATCGAGAAGCTCGACCGGGCTCGTGCCGTGCAAGCCACGTGTCTCCTCGACCTCATACGCGGCCTCTGCAACGTGAATGTGTACCGAAAGATCGTTCTCTACTGCAAATTCTGCCGCAGCGCGGATCATCTCGCGCGAAGCTGCATGGAGTGAGTGGGGCGCCACGCATATTTCGAGGTCGGCATGCGCTCGCGTCAGCTCCAGGGTGCGCAACTGTGCTTGCTCGATCGTCTCCCGAAAAGCCGCCGGTGCGCTTTGGACGTCCATCCACGTCCGCGCCAGAATCAACCGAATGCCGGTATCTTTTGCGGCGCGAATCGCAGCCTCGGCGTGCTCGTTGCCGGCGCCGTTCAAATAGAAGAATTCAGCGACGGTTGTGATCCCGGCGCGCAGCATCTCGCCGAACGCGAAAACAAACGTCCAATACACGTCTTCCGGCGACAAGCGCGGGACGACTTTGTACAGCGCGTCGCGCCTCCACCGTTCGAACGGCAAATCGTCGGCCCAGCCGCGCAAGAGCACCTGGTAGGCGTGGCTGTGACCGTTGATCATTCCGGGCGCAACGATCGCATCTGCGCCGAACTCCCGCACGACTTCATCGGATGCCGGCCTGCGAACATTTCCACTCTCGACGATCTTCCCGTCCTCAACCGAGAACGAGAAATCTCGCCGCTCGCGCCCATCGACGAGCGCGCGAGCGCAACGCACGATTTCCTTCACGCTATTTGCTCACCGTCGCGGAAAACGCCGCGCGCGAGATTGCCGCCGAATTGCCAACCGAATTCATCGGGCGATTCGATCTGCAGCGCAACGAAGTCGGCCCGTCCGCCGGCGCGCAGAACGCCCGCCTCATCGTGCAAGGATGCCGCTCCGGCACGCGTTACTCCGTACAGCGCTTCCGCGGCAGAGAACCCGAGCAGTTTTCTTCCGAAGAATGCGACCGTTTGCAGATTGAAGCATGGCGACGTGCCGGGGTTGTAATCGCTTGCGAGCGCTACTTGGCCGCCCCGTTCCAACAACTTCCGCGCCGGCACATGTTTTGGAAGATCCAAATACGCGATCGTCGCCGGACACGCGACCGTCACGATTCCACGCTCGACGATCGCCTTGACATCTTTCGCCCCGATATAGTTCGCGTGGTCGATAGCATCGACGCCGAGCGCGGTCGCCATTTTTGCCGCGCCGGAAGCCGCCATCTCGTCGCAGTGCACGCGCAAGCGAAGACCTTGCGCGCGAGCTGCTTCTAAGTAGCGGCGTGTTTGCGCCGGCGAAAAGAATCCCGCTTCGCAGAACGCATCGGCATACACGGCGCCGTGCGCACGCGCGACCGGCATAACGTGGCCGATCAGATAATCGATGAACGTTCCTTCGTCATCATATTCAGGCGGCAGCGCATGCGCGCCTAAGAAGGTGGCGATCAATCGCGGCAAGTGCGGCTCATCCTTGTGCGCGTCGATCAGATCCAAAAGCGCGATCTCACCATGACGGTGCAGCGCATAACCGGTCTTAACTTCGAGCGTCGTCGTGCCGTGCGCACCGATCAGTCGAAGTCGCGTACGGATCTGTTCCCAAAAAGCTCTGAGCCGTTGCGGCGCTTCGAGTTCCTTACGCGTGCGTTGCACGGTGTAGAGCATACCGAGCGGCGGCGCTTCGCCAACCTGGCGCGCTGCAAAATCCGCCTCGCGATTGCCGGCAAACAGTGGATGCGAATGCGCATCAACGAAGCCCGGCGTGACGACGCATTCGGAGAGATCGACGATTTCGACATCGGCCGCGCCCGCGAGCGATTGCTCGACATCGGAAGGCGAACCGGCCGCAGCGATTCGGCCATCGCGCACCGTCAATGCGCCCGGCGCGAAGGTTCCTAAATCATCGAAGGTGATCGCGTTTTGAGCTTTGCCGGTATCGCACGTGACGAGCGTTCCCGCCCGCACGAGGAGCGATCGGCTTACAGCCGCCAGTCGATGCCCCGCTCGTCGGCCGTCTGTATCGCGAGTTCGTAGCCCGCATCGGCGTGACGTACGACGCCCATGCCGCAATCCGTCGTCAGAACCGTTTCGAGCCGTTCACGCGCGTCGGCACTTCCGTCGGCGACGACGACCATACCGGCATGCAAACTATAGCCGATGCCGACGCCGCCGCCGTGATGAAACGAAACCCAATGCGCGCCGGCAGCCGTGTTGAGAAGTGCGTTGAGAATCGGCCAATCGGCAATCGCATCACTGCCATCTTTCATTGATTCCGTCTCGCGATACGGCGAGGCGACGCTGCCCGTATCGAGATGGTCGCGCCCGATCACGATCGGCGCCTTGATTTCTCCGTTCGCCACGAGTTCATTGAAGCGTAGGCCCGCTTTTGCGCGATCACCATAACCGAGCCAGCAGATGCGTGCCGGCAACCCTTGAAAGGCAATGCGTTCACGCGCGAGTTCAATCCACCGCCGCAGATGTTCGTCTTGAGGAAACAGGTTGAGCAGTTCATCATCGAGGCGCGCGATATCCGATGGCTCCCCCGAGAGCGCCGCAAAACGAAATGGCCCGCTGCCGCGGCAGAATAGCGGCCGAATGAACGCCGGCACGAAGCCGGGGAAGTCGAACGCGCGCGAAACGCCGGCCCGCTCCGCCATCGCACGGATGTTATTGCCGTAGTCGAAGACGACCGCGCCTGCATCGAGATATGCCAACATCGCTTCAACATGTTTGGCGACGGTTTCAAAGGCGCGCTTCTCGTATTCGCGCGGGTCGCTTGCGCGCAAGTCGAGCGCGGCTTGCAGCGACATCCCCATCGGGACATACCCATTGATCATGTCATGCGCGGACGTCTGATCCGTCACCGCATCCGGCCGAAGCCCATCAGAGTAAAGCGCCGGAAATTCCTCGCCGGCATTGCCCAGATAGCCGATCGAAAGCGCGTGGCCTTCTGCGCGGGCTGACTCGGCTTGCTTCACCGCTTCTTCGCGCGATGCAACGACGCGATCGAGGTACCGCAACTGACGCCGCCGCTGCAAGCGCGCTGCATCAACATCCACAACTAGACAAACGCCCCCGTTCATCGTTATCGCCAGCGGTTGGGCCCCGCCCATGCCGCCGACACCGGCCGTTAAGCAGATTCGTCCCGCGAGCGTTCCGCCGCAATGTTGGCGTGCCAACTCCGCAAACGTCTCAAAGGTTCCTTGCACGATGCCTTGAGTGCCGATGTAGATCCACGAGCCGGCGGTCATCTGGCCATACATCGTCAGACCTTGCTCCTCGAGCTCGCGGAAGATCTTCCAATCCGCCCACTTCGGAACGAGGTTCGCATTCGCAATCAACACGCGCGGTGCGCGCGGGTGCGTACGCCAAACCGCGACGGGCTTGCCGCTTTGGACGATGAGTGTTTCGTCGTTCTTCAGGCGCTTGAGCGTGCGAACGATGGCATCGAATGCGCTCCAGGAGCGTGCGGCGCGGCCGTTGCCTCCATACACTACGAGATCGTCGGGCCGCTCGGCGACTTCGGGGTCGAGGTTGTTCATCAACATCCGCAGCGCGGCTTCTTGCGGCCATGCAAGCGCGTTCAACTTCGTCCCGCGTGGCGCGCGGACGGTGCGCGGTCGCGATACGGTGGCGGTCATAACGATCCTCTGATTGCCTCTTCTGACGCCCGCACCATTGTGCCGGATGAAATGAGTTCGCGTGCCCTTTCGATGTCGGGAGCCGGCGCACGATCTTCGGTCCATGGCTCGATCTGCACGCGAGCCGCGTCATATGCGGCCTGCGTTCCACGTCCGGAACGCAGCGGCCGCCGGAAATCCGTCGCCGCGAGCGCACCGAGAAGTTCGCATGCGAGCGAACCCTCGACGTTATCGAGAACGCGGTCGAGGTTGCAGGCCGCCGTCATGCCCATGCTGACGTGATCTTCCTGGCCGGCGGATGTCGGAATCGAATCGACGCTATTCGGCCAAGCGAGACCTTTATTTTCGCTGACCAGCGCAGCGGAGGTGTATTGAACCAGCATCAGTCCGGATTGCAAGCCTGAGCGTCCGGTCAGAAATAGGGGCAACCCGCGTTCTTCCCCATTGAGCAGCAGATACAAGCGCCGCTCGCTGATGTTGGCGAGCTGCGACATGGCAGTTTTCATAACGTCCGCAACGAGCGCCACCGGTTGCCCGTGGAAGTTGCCGCCGCTCAAGAACTCTTTGTCGCTCGGAAAAACGAGCGGATTGTCGGTAACAGAAATCGCTTCCGTTTCAACGACTTGCCGCGCGTACGCAACGGCGTCGCGTACAGCGCCATGCACGACGGGTATGCAACGGTACGAGTAGGGATCTTGCACGCGGCCGCACTCGCGATGTGACTGCATGATCTCCGAATCGCGTACGAGGGCGCGCAAGTTGTCCGCTACGCGCCCTTGCCCAACGTGTGGACGCAGCGCGTTGATGCGGCGATCGAAAACACGATCCGTTGCGTGAAACGCTTCGAGCGAGAGAGCGCCGATCACATCGGCGGCTGCGCATAGTCGTTCGGCGCGCAGAATGCATAGCGCCGAGATGCCGGTCATCACTTCGGTGCCGTTAACGAGGGAGAGCCCTTCCTTCGCGCCGAGCGTCAGCGGTTGCAGACCGGCCTTTTGCAAGGCGCGCGCCGCCGCCATCCGGACGCCACGGTAAAAAGCATCGCCCTCGCCGAGAAGCGTTAAGGTCATGTGTGCGAGGGGTGCCAAATCGCCGCTTGCGCCAACGGATCCCTGGATCGGCACGTACGGCGTGATGCCCTCATTTAGAATCGCGAGTAGCAGATCGAGCGTCTCGGTTCGTACGCCGGAGTGACCGGCCGCAAGCGAGCTGACGCGCAAGACACCGGCCGCTCGAACGAAGCGCTCCGCAAGCGGCGGACCGGTGCCAGCCGCATGGCTGCGAACCAGATTCAACTGAAGCGAGGCGGCTTCCGATGGCGGCACAGCGACGTTCGCCAGGCGCCCGAACCCCGTCGTCACGCCGTAGATCGCCGTCCCCAAGTCGCACTGCCGGTCGACGAAGTCGCGCGCCGCCCGGACGCGCTCGCGTGCTGCCTTCGAAATCGAAGCCGGCGCGCCGTCTTCCGCTACGGCGCGGATTTGCTCGAGGGTTAGATGCTTGCCGTCGAGCTCAATTACCGCCGCCTGGGTCACCGCCATAAGCCGATGCTACATCCGCGACCAGTCGTACGAAACCGGGTGGCCGAAGGGCGGGCCGTTTTGGATTACGATCTCCTCGTGGTCGCGCAGCGAGATCGAGCGCGGATTCCCGGAATAGAGCCGTCCATTGACCGTCACCCGTAGCGTCTTGCCGCGCGCCGCTCGCACGCCTGCGGCCTGGACACGGCTCAAGCTCTGGTCCCAGATGTCGAAGAACTCGCCGAGTGTAAAGGTGCGTTTCGTCGGCGACTCGACGTGGATAATGCCGTCACTCGTGTGCGTGTGCAGCCAGTACAAACAATTGGCTGCGGATGGGATCCCAACGCCGGCCGGAACCTGCACCGGCCGACCGCGATCGAAGAGCTGCAGATGCTGATGAATGTGCAGCACGGCGCCTTCCATACTTTCGCAGCGGATGCCGTCGATCGGCGCACCGCCGAACATTTGCGCGCGCGCAGCGCTGCCGGAACAGAAGGCTTCGCCGAAGATGACGAGCCCAACCGTCAAGGTCAAAATCGATCGTTTCACGTTGCTCCCTTACAGGCAAGGCATGTGGAAAGCGTGGATAACCGCATAACGCATGGCGAATAAGTTTTATTTCTTGTGGAAAGGTTGTGAGCGACGGCAAAAAGCCCTTGCGCGGCGCTTTTCACGATGTTACCATGCAAAAACTTCGAGTAACGACGAAGTGCGGAGCGCGTAAAAACCGCGATCCTTACGTGTTGACGATGACGTCGCATTCGCGACGGTCCGAGCGTAAAGATCAAACCGTCGATACGTCAGTGGGAAACCGGAAACGGTTTCAAACAGGCGAGACGACAGAGATACGCCGAAGCCCGCCGCCTAACGGTGACGGGTTTCGTCTTTCTAGACGTATCGCTGCGAGATCGAATCTAGCAAGGTGCGCATCCGCTCGCGCACGGCCGGCGGTCCGACAATTTGCGCGGCGTCGCCCCAACCCAGCGTCCACCGCAGAAGCTCGTCGACGTCGGCGACATGGTAGGTAATCTCGGCCGAACCATCTTCCGCCCGCTCAATTGCACGTTCTGAGACGATGCGCGCCGCGATCGCCGCCTTCGCCACGCGCTGCTCGAATCGCACGCGCACCTCACTCGTTGTTTCGCTGTGCAGCACGCCGCTAATCGACGTCGCGGCAAAACTTTCGACGTCAAAATCTTGCGGCTTCGAAAAGGTCGCGCCGAGGACTTCCGGATCCATAATACTGTCGACCGCAAAGACACGCTTATCTTCGCGCGTGTGATCGTAGGCGACCAGATAGATGCGTCCGCTCGATATGACAAATCCGTACGGATCGACCGTGCGTTCGGACCGGCGGCCTTCCTTATCGGTATACGCGAAGCGGACCGAGCGCGAACTGCGTTCCGCCGCGGAGAGCAGCGTGAAGGCCCGCTCGGCTTCCGGTTCCAGATGGATTTCACTGAGTCGAAACGCCATCGGAGTCCGGCCCTCGACCTCTTGTTGCGCTCGCTGTGTCGATGAACCGACGAGCTTCTCCGTAACGTCATCGATGTAGGAGCCGATCGTCCCGCCCAGGCTCGCCCCGAGCGAGCGCAGCGCGACGAGCCCGAAGAGCTCATTTGGTGAGAGCTGCATGCGCCGCAAACTGTAACCGCCGGCAAACCTGTAGACATTGGCCGGGCGGTCGAAGTACCACGGAAATCCCGCTTCGGCGAGGATCGCAAGGTAGCGCCGCAAAGTGCGCGTGCCCGGCAGCCGTTCGCCCTCGGCGATGACACGTTTGAGGTCTTCAAATGAAAATCGGCCTTCGTCGATCGCGTTCAGCAAACGGACCAGAAGAACGATCTTCGGCTCTTGGTTGTCGATGTTGCTCTTAAGGCGACGTCCGCAAAGCAGCGCTCGGCTTTGGAAAGCACCCGTCCGGTCCAAAGATCGGCGGCGTCTGCGGCTCGGGCGGCGTCGAGGTCAAGCCGATTTCAAGCGGATAGTTTGAACCGCCGTCGGTCATGAAGCGCACGACGTGCGCCTGCGCGCCGTGCGGAGCCACATCGAATTGCCCGATCAAATAGCGGCGGGGCGGACTCGTCGCGGTCGGCGGCGAGGTCGCGCAGCCGAGTTCGGTCGGGACGACCGAGTTATCGAGAAGGTAACTTGCTCGCACCGGTCCGCCGCGCGGCGCTTCATAGATGTAAACCGTCTGCGGCGTGTCGTCTGGATTATGCGCGATTAACGTCAAATTGAACATGACGCCGTAATCGCCGAAGTCGGCTCCCGGATCCGCTGCAGTCGCTTTAGGAACGGTCTGATCGCGGTCGCCAATCGTGACGAACGTATCCTGCGTGCCGACGGTGTAGTCGATTCTCTCTCCGCCGTACGCGCCGAGCGCAAAGACTCCGTGGCGGCCTTTGCCGTCACCCGGCGCCTGCGGCCCGGCGAGCAACGTCGTGGCCGGGACGTTCGGCGATGCAGCGAGCACGGTGATTGTGACGGGCCCGCCCTGTAGAATCTGAAAATCCGCAATGTCGGCGACGCCTTGCTGCATGAGCATCGAAACATCGCGCCGGAAAAACGGCGCGCCGTTATTAAGGTCGATGACAACGCCTTCATTGTGGGGTTTTTGGATCAAGAAGTTCTTCGATGCCGTGTGCCCGACGGTCATCACGTCAATGTTCGGACCCGCAAACGACTCAACCATTTGCACGGATGTCGGAGACGTGGACGAAGTGCTGAGCACCACGACCAATCGCCGCGGATCGTTGCCGTTTTCGTGGTAATCGTAGAGCCGGACGGGCGTGGTTGGGGTGACCGTGCCACGGAAGAGCACGCCGTCATTCACGATGCGTTCCGGATCGTCTGAGTAGTAGAGGATCGTCGGCGAGAACGGTTGCGCCGCGACGTGCTGAACGGTGACACCCATCACATCGCTGACGTCAAGGTACTGGTCGCCGCCGAGCACTGTTATCGGGACGCCGATGCTGTACGCGCTGCCAACCGGGAACGGATTCGGAGGCGGCGTGATCAGCCCGAGGTTGATCGTCGTCCCTGGATTGGCATTCGCGGCTTGGCGCACTTGGAGCGTGGTTTCTTTGGCGACGTAATCCGGATCGAGATCGCCTGTTAGTTTGACCGTCACGTACTTGGAGATCGTCGCCGCGTTTGGCGCGACGCGCAAGAAGATGTCAATAGACGCGCCGCTTTGATCGATAATGTGAACGGTCGCGCGTCCGTTCATCGTCGGATCGATCGTCACAGTCGATCCGCTCACGGAAACCGTAGCGATCTTCGGGTCGACGGTCGCCGTCAGCGCTCCACTTGCTCCGCCGATCGTGGCTACTTTCGGGACGCCGATGTTGCTTTGGAGGGTTGCGGGATTCGCTTGCAGCGGTCCGGGTGCTGCGGTGGGCGATGCGGCCGACGTTGGCGTTGGAAGCGGCGCGGGCGTGACGGGCCCTTCAATCGGCGCCGGCGTCGCTTCGGGCGCCGGCGTTTCTTGCGCGAGCGCTGCGCGCCCGAACAAAAGGCCGGTAATCAAGAGGCAAGCAAGCAGCGCCGGCTTCACGAGTCGTGTACGGTTCGCGCTCTGTGTCACGCTGAGCCTGTCGAAGCGCCGCGATTACGGTGCCCCTTCGACAAGCTCAGGATAACAGAATGCTTACGTCGTTGCCGGTTCGGGAATTGGTGGCGGTTCGACCGCCGGGATCTTGCTGAACTTTAGCTTATCCGGGTTGTCAGGATTGACTTCCGCGAGCACATGGTCGCCGCCCGAGAATGTGCCGCGAAGCATCTCCTCGGAAAGCTCATCCTCCACTTCGCGTTGAATTGCACGCCGCAGCGGCCGCGCGCCGAATTGCGGATCCCAACCCTTTTGGGCGAGCAATTTCTTCGCATCCTCGGTAACTTCCAGATGCATATCCTGCGCCTTGACCTCGCGAATGACTTTGTCGAGCTCGAGCCCGACGATCTGCTCGATCTCTTCGCGCGTCAACTGATGGAAGACAACGACTTCGTCGACGCGATTGAGAAACTCCGGACGGAACGTGTGCTTGACCTCCTCAAGCACCTTGCTCTTCATCTTCTCATACATCTGGTCTTCGGTTTTGCCTTCGTCGCGCTGCGGGCGAAAACCGATGTCCGTCGTCGTCTGCATGCCGGTCGCTCCGACGTTGCTCGTCATGACGATCACGGAATTTTTGAAATCGACGACGCGGCCCTGACTGTCGGTTAAGCGCCCATCATCGAGCACTTGCAAGAGGATGTTAAAGACGTCCGGGTGCGCCTTTTCGATTTCGTCGAGGAGCACGACGCAATACGGACGGCGCCGCACGGCTTCCGTCAGCTGACCGCCTTCTTCATAACCAACATACCCCGGCGGTGCGCCGACAAGGCGGCTAACGGCGTATTTCTCCATATACTCGGACATATCGATCCGGATGATCGAATCGGCATCGTCGAAAAGAAACTCCGCGACGCTGCGCGCTACTTCAGTCTTGCCGACGCCCGTTGGTCCGAGGAAGATGAACGACCCGATCGGCCGATGCGGATTCTTCAAACCGGCGCGTGAACGTCGAATCGCGCGTGTAACAACTTCGATCGCTTCGTCTTGACCGACGACGCGCTTATGAAGCGACTCCTTCATATTCAGGAGCTTGGCGGTCTCCGCTTCGGCGAGTTTGGAAACCGGGATCTTCGTCCACGATGAAACGATACCGGCGATATCTTCATCCGTAACCTTGAGTGCCTTATCATCCTGCGCGCGCTTTTCGTGCCACTCTTGCTCTAGACGGGCTTTTTCGAGGCGCAGTTTTTCCTCACGGTCGCGAATCGCGGCCGCTTTTTCAAACTCTTGCGACTTGACGACCGACTCTTTTTCGGTCAGCACTTTGCGCAGCTGCGCATCGACTTCGCGAATCTCGGGCGGCGGAAGCGTCGCCTGCAAACGAACGCGCGACGATGCTTCGTCGATCAAATCGACCGCTTTATCGGGCAAGAAGCGATCCGTGATGTAGCGATCGCCTAAACGCGCTGCAGCGGCGAGCGCCTCATCGGTGATCTGTACCTTGTGGTGCGCCTCGTAACGATCGCGCAATCCTTTGAGGATTTCGATCGTCTCATCGATGCTGGGCTCGCCGACCATGATCGGCTGGAAGCGCCGTTCGAGTGCAGCATCCTTTTCAATGTACTTGCGAAATTCATTAAGCGTCGTCGCGCCGATGCATTGCAACTCACCGCGTGCCAGAGCGGGCTTGATGATATTGCTAGCATCGATTGCGCCTTCAGCGGCGCCGGCACCGACCAGCGTGTGCAGTTCGTCAATGAAAAGGATGATCTCGCCGGATGCGCCACGGATCTCATCCATTACGCGCTTCATGCGCTCCTCGAACTCGCCGCGATATTTCGTACCGGCAACCAAACCGGCCAAATCGAGCGTGATCACGCGCCGGTCGCGCAACGGTTCGGGAATGTCACCCTTAATGACGCGTTGCGCTAAGCCCTCGGCAATCGCCGTCTTGCCGACGCCCGGTTCACCAATGAGAGCCGGATTGTTTTTCGTGCGCCGCGAGAGAATCTGAATGACACGCTCGATCTCCATCGATCGTCCGATGACGGGATCGAGTTTGTTCTCGCGAGCCAATTGCGTTAAATCGCGACCGTAGGCGTCGAGCGTCGGCGTCTTCGATTTGCCCTTCGGCGCCGGCGGCTGGCCTTCGGCTCCGAGCAGCGAGGTCGTCTGGAGTCGTACCTTCGCGGGGTCGACGCCGAGGTTCGTGAGGACGCGCGCGGCGACGCCTTCGCCTTCACGGATTAGGCCGAGAAGCAGGTGCTCCGTGCCGATGTAGTTGTGGTTGAGCTGACGCGCCTCTTCGAAAGCAAGCTCGATAACGCGCTTAGCGCGCGGCGTGAAGACCATCTCTTGCTGGACGGTTTGGCCGCCCCGGCCGACGATCGCCTCAACTTCTTGCCGTACCTTTGCCAGATTGACGCCCAGCGTTTCGAGGACTTTGGCGGCTAAGCTCTCGCCTTCGGAGATGATGCCGAGCAGAATGTGCTCGGTTCCGATGTAGTTGTTGCCGAGCCGTTGCGCCTCTTCCTGAGCCAGCACGATGCTGCGCCTTGCTCGTTCGGTGAACGGTTCCCACATCGACATCGCGTGTTTCTTCTCCCTATAACCTCAAAACCAAACTGCACGCCCCGCCGTGACACGAACTGCGCGGGCGGGACCCGCCGAACCTTTGGTCTATTATAGTAACCTTAAGAGGATAGCGGAAGTTTCGCCGCCCGACTGCAGGAAAGGATTGCCGCGTCATGCCGACCACCGATAAAGTTCGCTCCACGCTCAAAGATGTGTTGGATCCGGAGCTCCATTTGAGCGTTGTGGATCTCGGTTTGATTTATGACGTCGCGGTCGAGGGCGAAAACAACGAGCATGTAACGGTAACGATGACGTTGACTTCACCGATGTGTCCCGTCGGACCGCAGTTTCGTCAGGAAGTGATGGACCGCATCCAAGCGATGGAAGGCGTGCAAACCGCCAAAGTCGACATCACATTTTCGCCGCCTTGGGACCCGCGCGAAATGGCAAGCGATGATGTGAAGATGATGCTCGGTATTTGGTAGCGGCGAAGCCGAAAACAGCAAACCCCTGGCCGACGTTCGTGCTTTTATGCGTGACGTTCTTTATGATTGTGCTCGACTTCTCGATCGTCAGCATCGCGATGCCGGCGATCCAGCAAGCGTTGCATTTCGATCCCGGCGATCTGCAGTGGGTGATCAGCGCGTACACGATCATCTTTGCAGGATTCTTGATGGTCGCCGGTCGCTTGTGCGATCTCGTCGGACGGCGCGTGATCTTCGTCGTCGGTTTGCTGATCTTCACAGCATCGTCGCTTGTCGCAGGATTCGCACATGGTCCGGCGTTTCTGGTGATCATGCGCGGCGTTCAAGGTCTCGGTGCTGCAATGGTCAATCCGGCGGCGCTGGCTCTGGTGACCGATCTCTTTGAGGAAGGCGCACCGCGCAATCGCGCGCTCAGCCTTTGGGGGGTAATCGGAAGCGCCGGTTTAACGGCCGGGATTCTGCTCGGCGGAATTCTGACCAGCGCTCTTGGGTGGCGCGCCGTTTTCTTCGTCAACGTGCCGATCGGCGTTGCGTTGCTGGCGCTGACGCCGATCTTGGTGCCGCGTGAGCTGAGCCCCCGCGTTCGCGAGCGCATCGATTATGTCGGCGCGCTGCTGATGACGGCCGGCATCTTGCTCCTGATCTACGCGATCGAAGAGATCGCCGAAGACGGCCTGCTCTCCTTTGCAACACTTTGGCGGCTCGCCTTAGCGATCGTCGTCCTCAGCGCGTTCGTCTTCGTCGAATCCCGGGTTCGCAATCCGGTGATGCCGCTCTCAGTATTCCGGCTTCCGAATCTGACGCCATCCGCAAATGTCGCTACCTTTCAAGCGGCGGCCTATGCCGCGCTCTTCGTCTATGCGTCCATCTACTTTCAGAGCGGACTACACTGGGCACCGTGGCGCGCGGCGATGGCGTTTTTACCGATGTCGATTCTGCTGACAGCTTTTGCGGGGCCGTTCAGCGCACCGCTTGCGACACGCTTTGGGGGACGCACGGTCGGAATCACTGCAACAGCGCTCATGATCGCAGGCGGGATCATCATGACGCTGATCAATCCGCACACCTCCTACTGGATCGGCGCGCTGCCCGGCACCGTCATTGCGGGATTTGGCTGCATGATCACCTATCAGATGTCGATGATGGTCGGTCTTGCGCACATTCCACCCGATCAAACTGGCGCCGCCTCCGGAATTTTGAGCACGGCGATTCAGGTCGGTTTGAGTCTCGGCGTTGCGATCGGCGGTACGGTCTTTGAGACAACGCTCGGAACGCGCGGCGCATTTCTGACGTCGATCGCGTTCATGGTGCTCGTCGGCATCTCGTTCCTTACGATGCGTGGCGTCGGCGCCGCAAAAGCGGGCACACCGATTGTGCACCACCACCTACCATTCGGGAAACTCATATTCTTCTCTCGCGATCACCACACGGCGAGTGCCTCATGAAGTCGCGTAAAGAAAAATACGATGAACTCGAGCGCAAGCGCGATCAGGCACTCAGGCCGGCCGGGGGTGATGCGAACGAAAAACAACACAAGCGCGGCAAGCGAACGGCACGCGAGCGGATTGACGCCCTCGTAGACGACGGATCTTTTATCGAGCTCGATCAGTTTGCGGTGCATCGCAGCATTGCGTTTGGGCTCGAAGAGAAAGAATTTCTCGGCGACGGCGTGGTCACCGGCCGCGCGCTCATCGACGGGCGACAGGTTTTTTTGTTTTCGCAAGATTTCACCGTCCTTGGTGGCTCACTCGGCGAAGTTTTCGCGGAAAAAATCTGCAAGGTCATGGACCTTGCGCTGCGCACCGGTTCGCCAATGATCGGAATCAACGACTCAGGCGGCGCGCGCATCCAAGAAGGCGTCGTCAGCCTCGGCGGATATGCGGAAATCTTCTGGCGCAACGTACAAGCGAGTGGTGTCATTCCGCAGATCAGCCTTGTTGCAGGCCCGTGTGCCGGCGGAGCAGTTTACTCGCCCGCGATCACCGACTTCATCATCATGACTGAAAAGATCGCGCAGATGTTCATTACCGGCCCCGAGATCATCAAGACGGTGACCGGTGAGGACGTGACGTTCGAAGAACTCGGCGGCGCGGTCACCCACGCAACCAAGAGCGGCGTCGCACATTTAACGGCTTCCGATGAAGACCAAATGGTCGCGCTCGCTAAGAGCCTGCTCTCGTTCATCCCGCAAAACAACCTCGAAGATCCGCCACGCTATGCTTGCGACGACGACCCGGCACGGGAGGTCGCCGCGCTGGACGGCGTTGTGCCCGATCAGCCGAACAAACCGTACGATATGCACGATGTCATCGTGCCGATCATGGACAACGGGGAGTTCTTCGAGATCAGCCCGTTGTACGCCCAAAACATCATCACCGGCTTCGGTCGCGTCAACGGGCGGACGGTTGCCATCGTCGGCAATCAGCCGCAGGTCTTAGCCGGCGTTCTCGACATCGATTCATCAATCAAGGCAGCGCGGTTCGTACGCTTTTGCGATGCTTTCAATGTTCCACTCGTCACGTTCGTCGATGTTCCCGGCTTTTTACCGGGCACCGAGCAAGAATACGGCGGCATCATCAAACACGGCGCCAAACTGCTCTATGCCTTCGCCGAGGCAACGGTGCCGAAGATCACGATCATCACGCGCAAAGCGTATGGCGGCGCGTACGACGTTATGGCCAGCAAACATATCCGCGCCGATGTCAATATTGCGTGGCCGACCGCAGAGATCGCCGTCATGGGCGCCGAGGGCGCGGTAAGAACGATCTTCCGCCGCGAGATTTCAGCCGCAAAAGACAAAGATGCGAAGATGCAGGAGCTGATCGACGAGTACACCGAGCGTTTCGATAACCCGTATATTGCCGCGGAGCGCGGTTACGTTGATGATGTCGTTGAGGCGCGCCATACGCGGCGCGTGATCGCGAAATCGCTCGACATGCTCGCGAATAAGCGCGTCGACCGCCCGAAACGCAAGCACGGCAACATTCCTTTGTAGCCCGCCAACGCCCTAGCTGATCTCCGAAGCAAATTTTACGGCATCCGAAATGTGTCCCGCTGAAGGGCGTTCTCTTGCCCAACCGATGAAGCCATCGGGTCTAATGACGGCACAAAAAGGACGACGTACTTTCCACGTGCGCCGGAATACCTGGCCATTTTCCGCGGAAACGTAAACCACGTCTGAGTAAGCCGGCTTCGCTGCAACGTCGTAGCACACGATGACTGCCTTTCCCCAGCGTCCCTCTAATAAGCGCACTTGAGGCTTGTTCGTAATCGCACAGTTGGGAGCGATGCGTCCGACCCATCGCGCGTCGCCACGAGCGATGTCCGATGGAGGGTATTTTGTTGACAGCATATTCATCATCGCCAAGATCCGACTTCGTGCCGGTTTGATGCGCATTATCACGTAGAACAAGCTGATAAAGAAAAGCCGCAACGGCCATGGCGCAAAGTAGAGCGTATTGCTTGCAACGTCCGATGTAGGCTCAACTGCGTGCTTCATGGCGTACATGCGCTCGGTTTCATAGCTGTCCAGGACGTTCGCGTCGTTCCGAGATAGCGCGAGCGCGAGTTTCCATGCCAAGTTGTGAGCATCTTCGATCCCGCTGTTCATCCCCATACCACCGGCGGGACTGCTCAAGTGAACTGCATCACCGGCAAGCAGTACATTTGCCACGCGCATCTTCTGCGCCATGCGATTGTGGATTTGAAAAGTACTGGACCAAAGTAGCCGAAACGGAACATCACCGGCGAGAGCCCGCACTCTCGAGGCCACACCCGCCTCGGAACGCGCCTCCTCTTCTGTCTCGTCGCGCTCAACGACACCCACGATCCGCCAGCGGTTTTCATCAAACTTCAGCAAAACAAGCGGTCCGCTAGCAGTCAGCGCAAGGCGCGGCGTCGGCAATTCCAGGTCAGTGGAAAGCGCAACGTCAGCAATGAGGACGCGGGCTTTAAGAGTTTTGCCGAGCAAAGATAGGCCCAGGGATCGGCGGGTTACACTGTGTGCTCCATCGCAGCCGACCAAAAAGCGGCCCGATATCTCGTAACTCTGTCCGTGATCTTGAACGCTGACCGTGACACCTTCCGAAGTTTGTTGAAATCCGGTCGCGGCTGCTCCGAACCGCACGCTGCTCAATTGTGAGGAGCGCACGGCCTCGAGCAACAAGCGCTCGATTCGATCTTGCGGAAGGAAGAGAAAGCCCGGAGTTTGCGTGACAGCTTTGAGATCGCTAAAGTCGATCGCGATAACCAGCTTTGATGAACGCGCGTCGTAAACGCGCAACTGCGGCACGTAGATACCGGCATCGATCATCGTGCCAAGGATGCCCCATTCCTCAAAGATGTCCAGCGTGCGGGCCGGAACGAGAATCGCCCTCGAGTACGGCTCAAGGCCTTCCGCCTTTTCAATAATCGTCGATGGGACGCCGCGGCGGGAGAGTCCGATTGCCAGCGACAGCCCCACCGGGCCGGCGCCAACGATGATAACGGGTGAGTAGTGAGTCATCGTGCGAAAACCGCCACCGCTATAATAAGGATGATCTCCACACCAGCATCAGCGAGATAAATGCGCGAAATCGTGCCGGACAACGCGTAAACGATATCGATCGTTGCAAATGAAGCGGCAGCCAGAATCGATAGAACGATCGTCTCTGTCGTGATCGAACGGCGCCACGCCGCAATGCCGATCGCGATGCCGATTGCGATCGCAAGCAGCGCGACCATGTGGACGAGCCAGTAGTCGGTCTTCGGACCGGTCATCGATTCGAAGAACGCGCGGCTGACGATCGCCGGCGCCGCGGTCAAGATATAGTAGGTGCTTTGAACGAGCCAGACGATTCGCAAGGCGGGCGGCACACATGACTCTGCGCGTGAGGCGAAGCGCGACCCTCTCTAGAGGGGAGCGCAAGCATCACGATGGTATGTAGCCGCGTGAAGCTTTTAGACGGCAAGAACATCTTGGTAACGGGCGTAGCGAATCGCTGGTCGATTGCGAGCGGGATCGCGCATCAGCTCCACGACCATGGCGCGCGCCTCGCCTTCATCTATCAGGGCGAACGCGTTAAGGGCGAAGTCGAGAAGCTCGCCGCCGAATTAGGTGGCGGCCCCGCAATCGAATGCGACGTTTCTTCCGACCAAGCGCTGCGCGCGCTCAACGACCAAGTGGGCAAAGATTTCGGCAAGTTGGACGGCGTCGTTCATTCGATCGCCTTCGCAAACAAAGAAGACCTGATGGGCAAAGTCTACGACACGTCGCGGGCCGGCTTTAGCAGCACGCTCGATATCTCGGCGTACTCATTGATTGCGCTCGTGCAGGCGTTGCGCGAAACCCTGAACGATCGCGCGAGCATCGTTGCGTTAACCTATCTTGGCGCAACGGCGATCGTCCCGAACTACAATTTGATGGGGATTGCAAAAGCCGCACTCGAGGCATCGATCCGCTACTTGGCATTCGACCTTGGCGAGCGAGGAATTCGCGTCAACGCGATTTCGGCCGGCCCAATCAAAACTGCGAGCGCGCGACAAGTCAAAGGCTTCTCGTTGATGCTTGACAAGGTTGGTCAGGCGGCGCCCTTACGCCGCAACATCACCGCGGAAGACGTCGGCAAGACCGCGGTTTATTTAATGTCCGATCTCTCCGACGCTGTAACCGCGGATGTCCATTTTGTCGATGCCGGCTACCACGCCATGGGAATGTATCCCGATAAATCCGACGCTCTTGAAACTTGAATTTGTTGGAGCAAGCCCGTCTCCCGAGGAGATCGCGGCGCTCCAAGTAGCGCTTCACCGCTTCTTCGCGCAGCATAATGGCGTTGAGCATCTGAACGCGTGGCGCGTTGCGGAGCGGTTTCCGGATGCAACGCCCGAAGATCTGCGCTTGCAACAGATCGCCGCGTGGGATGTTCTCTAAGCTCCTCGTTGCAAATCGGGGTGAAATCGCGCTGCGCGTCATGCGTACTGCTAAAGAGATGGGCATCGCAACGGTGGCCGTTTATTCGGAGGCAGATCGCGATTCGCTCCACGTTCGGTTCGCTGACGAGGCGTATCTCTTAGGGCCGGCGGCAAGCTACCTAAACACGGAGCGCGTTCTCGAAGCTGCGAAACGATCGGGGGCGCAGGCGGTTCATCCCGGATACGGTTTCCTAGCAGAAAATGCGGCGTTTGCGCGCGCGATCATCGAGGCTGGATTAACTTGGGTTGGTCCGCACCCCGACGCGATCGAAGGGATGGGCGATAAAGTCAGCGCGCGTCAGACGATGGCGGCCGCCGGCGTACCAATCGTTCCCGGCGGCACCGAAGCAATCAAAGATATCGCAGGCGTACAGACTGCCGCGAAGCGCTATGGCTTGCCGCTCGCACTCAAAGCGGCAGGCGGTGGCGGCGGTAAAGGTTTGAAGATCGCGCACACGGCTGACGAACTCGAAACCGCATTCACGACCGCGAAGCGTGAAGCATCGGCGTACTTCAAGAACGACACGATCTACGCTGAGCGCTATCTCGAAAACCCAAAGCACATCGAGCTGCAGATCCTCGCCGACAAACACGGCACGGTCTTGCATGTCGGCGAACGCGACTGTTCGCTGCAACGACGGCACCAAAAGTTATGGGAAGAGACGCCGCCCGCGATCGCCGAAAAAACGCGTGCGGCGATGCGCACCGCCGGCATCAAAGCGGCGCGCGCGATCAACTACGATAGCGTCGGCACGATCGAATGTCTCGTCAAGGGCGACGATTTCTACTTCTTAGAAATGAACACGCGCATTCAAGTCGAGCATACGGTCAGCGAGATGGTATCGGGTCTTGATTTGATCCGCGAACAACTACTTGTTGCAGCCGGAGAGCGGCTTGGCTGCGATCAGGAAGCAATCGTATTTCGCGGGCATTCGATCGAAGCACGGATCAACGCCGAAGATCCAGCCGCTGATTTTCGACCCGCGCCCGGAACGATCACCAGATATCGCGAGCCGGCGGGGCTCGGCGTGCGCGTCGACTCGGCTGCGTTCGAAGGTTACACGATTTCTGCCGATTACGATTCGCTGATCGCTAAGCTGATCGTCTGGGCGCCGGACCGCGATCAGGCGCGCGCGCGATTGCGGCGGGCAATCGACGAGTTTCAGATCGAAGGCGTCCCAACCACGCTCGGCATCTTGCGGGCGTTAATCGATGAGCCGGCAGTCGTTCGCGCCGATTACGGAACCGCTACGCTCGAGCGGTTTGCACGTTCGTTCGGCGAAAGCTCCGACGCACCGCGTGCGCTTACCACCACGCATTCAACGTCGTCGGAGCCGATTCGCGTTGAAATCAACGACAGGCTGTATCAGGTCCGCGTTCTCGATTCTCCGATGGCGAAGAGATTTGCTTCGCCCGTCGCCAGTGCGCGGACGATCGCTTCAAGCGACGGAAACGATGTAATCTCGCCGATGCACGGCATCGTAGTCGAACTCGGCGTCAAGGAGCGTGACAAGGTTTTGGCCGGTCAGATGGTAGCCGTAATCGAAGCGATGAAGATGATGAACGAAGTGCGAGCGCATAAGGATGGAGTCGTTTCAAAAGTGCACGCATCCTTAGGGTCGTCAGTCGAAGCACAGGCGCCGCTCGTGACGCTCACACAACGTGAGTCCGAATAAAGTGCGGTGCAACTACGAGCGGCAGACCGTCGACGACCCAATGCATGACAATGCACGGCCATAGACTTCTACGCCGAATGTAAATCAACGTTAAGAAAGTGGCAATGATCGCGACGCCAAGCAATTCAACGCCGATCCCGTAGCGAGCGATGTGCCCGACTGTGAAAAGCACGATCGCACCTACGCCCCCAATCCACAGCTTGCCGGTGAGCGCAATTAGCCGCTCGATGGCGTAGCCGCGAAAGAGAAATTCTTCGCAAAATCCTGCGGTGAATACGATTCCGAAGCGCAAAGCAAATGGCAAGGCCCTTAGTTTTGTGGGGTCGACGTTGCTGAACGCCGATCGGGTATGCAATGCGAACGCGACAATCGCAATCGTAACCGCCAAGACAATAAGCGCGACTAAGGCTATAAGCGCATCGCGCCAGACGGGCCTGCGTAAGCCGACTGAATGTGCGAGCGGCAACCGTTCCCAAAAGATGATGATCAGGGCCACCAAAATTGTCACGATCCACTCGAAGGCGATGATCTGCTCGTCTTGACGCATATCCGTAACGTTTTGGTGTCTCTGATTTGGCAAAACCAAGAACAGCAACGGCCAGCCAAGCGCAACAATCAACCCGACGATCGTCGGTGTGCGGGCTCGCAAATTCAAGGCCACGGCCATGCGTGGCTTTTGCTAACAGCGCGCAAGGATACCTCGTCGGTTTTCCGGCAGTTACGCGCATGACAGGGCCACAGCGTCGAAACACGAGCGGTATCCCGATCCTGCCGGTTTACGATCAGGTTGAAGGGCCGTCGCACGATCCCGGCGAGCCCGGCGAATTTCCGTTCTTGCGCGGCATTCGCAAAGATATGTATCGTGCGCGTTTGTGGACGATGCGCCAATATGCCGGCTTCGGGAGCGCCGCGGAAAGTAACGCGCGCTATCGCTATCTTTTAGAGCACGGCACGACCGGCCTTTCGGTCGCCTTCGATTTGCCGACGCAGCTTGGTTATGATTCGGATGCACCGCAAGCGCGCGGCGAGGTTGGCAAAGTCGGCGTCGCGATCGATTCAATCGACGACATGGATCTGCTCTTTGCTGAGATTCCGCTCGATCAGGTTACCGTTTCGATGACGATCAATGCGCCTGCGGCGATCATCCTCGCGATGTATCTTGCGGTCGCGCGACGTCGCCGCGTTCCATTCGATAAGCTTGGTGGAACCGTTCAAAACGACGTGCTCAAAGAGTACATCGCGCGCGGAACCTACATCTATCCGCCGGCCCCTTCGATGCGCTTAGTGACGAACGTGATGTCGTACTGTGCGCGCGAGGTTCCCAACTGGAATACGATCTCGATCTCCGGTTACCACATCCGCGAGGCCGGCTCGACGGCGCTTGAAGAGATCGCATTCACGCTCGCAAACGGCAAGGCATATTTGCGCGCGGCGCAAGAAGCCGGGCTCGCGATCGACACGATCGCGCCGCGAGTCTCCTTCTTCTGGAACGCCCATAACGATTTCTTTGAAGAAGTCGCTAAGTTTCGTGCGGCCCGCTACCTTTGGGCGCATATCACGCGCGATGAATTTGGTTGCCGCGATCCCCGCTCGCAGATGCTGCGTTTCCACGTCCAGACGGGCGGCTCGACGCTTACGGCGCAGGAGCCCGACAACAACATCGTACGCACGACGCTGCAAGCTCTTGCAGCAGTGCTCGGCGGAACGCAGTCCTTACACACAAACGGAAAAGATGAAGCGCTTGCGCTTCCGACGCCGGAATCCGCAAAGCTGGCGCTACGAACACAGCAGATTATCGCATACGAAAGCGGCGTTGCGAACGTCGTCGATCCGATGGCCGGATCGTACTACGTCGAATCACTGACGAACGAATTGATCGTGCGGGCGCAAGAACTGATCGAAGAAATCGACGCTTTCGGCGGCAGCGTCGCTGCGATTGAAAGCGGCTGGATTCAAGGCCGGATCGCCGATTCTGCCTATCGCGCCCAACAGGCCATTGAGGACAAAGAAGCGATTGTCGTCGGCGTCAACCGGTTCGCGCCGCGCGACGGCGCGTCGCCGCAAATCGAATTGCAACGCGTTGATGAGGCAGTCGAGCGTGCGCAGAGGGAGCGCATCGAGGCGTTCCGCCGCAACCGCAACGCCGCTGCCGCCAAACGGGGGCTTGCGACGGTCCGCGCAGCCGCTCAGTCCGGCGATAACTTGATGCCGCCTTTCATCGAAGCGGTCGATGCCGGCTCGACGCTCGGTGAAGTGTGCGATGTTCTGCGTGACGTTTTCGGCGTCTACGCCGCGAAGCAAGTCCCGGCGTGACGCTCGATCACGTCGCAATCGTCGTCAAAGATCTCGACGCGACGCTCGAACTCTATACGAAGACGCTCGGATTCAAAGTCACGTATCGGGAAAGGATCGCCGATCAAGGCGTTGAGGCAGTCGGATTACAAGCAGGCGAATCCATCGTCGAACTTCTTCTGCCGCTCTCAGAAGATTCGCCGGTCGCCCGCTATCGCGGCGACGCGCGAACGAAACTCCATCACACGGCGTATCGAGTTGACGATCTGCCCGCGGCGCTCGCCACGCTGAAAGCAAGCGGCGTGCGATTGATCGACGAAACGCCTCGCAAAGGTGCGCACGGCAATCTCATCGCGTTCATTCACCCGGCAAGCACACAAGGCGTGCTAATCGAGCTCTGCCAACGGGCTTAAGGTGTCACGCTGAGCTTGTCGAAGCGCCGTCTTCCCCGCGACTTGCAACCTTCAGTATATCGTCGATAAACGCGGACTTAGCGGCTACGTACCGAGTACGATCGTTTCTAAATTTATCGACGAGTTGACGTTTCAGAGTTTCATATTTGCGAGCTTCTTCTGCGTGCCCACGTAGGTAGTCTCGGAAACGGACGGTCCAGTCCCAGAAATCGCCTTTGAAACGAACGACATGTAGATGGACTAGCCGCTCGCCTCTCTTCCATTTAATGTAGAATCGCCAATCTGGTTCCAGAGAGTCGCCATGACCCCACGTATAGCCAGCTTTTCGCAGCCGAGGTTGATCCGCCGTGAACTCATCGATGCGCTCGACGCCCATCATGATGTCGACGACGGGTTTCGCTTCGATCGACGGGATCGCGGTACTCCCCACATGCTCGATCGCCCGAACACGCTTCCCAAATAATTTGAGGAGCATCACGCGTTCTGCCTCGTAGCGCAAGCGCCAATTCGGGTCGTGCTTCAACAGGCTGATGATATCGCCGGAATGGTCGTAGTCGTTATTCACGATCACGGTGGCGCTTCGACAAGCTCAGCGTGACACATCGCGCACGGCGCAGCTCAGCGCGATAGATTGACGTCGATTTGCGTTTCGAAAGTGCGATCCCACGGCAGCGTGATCGTGAGACCGCGATCTCTGTATTGCGGATAGATCTCATTCTTCAGCTC
>JAFARW010000204.1 GCA_019245275.1 Vulcanimicrobiota bacterium | reverse complement strand
TCGCGCTTTAAAAAATGCCGGGCTCGATGCAGGCGACGTCGATTACATCAACGCTCACGGGACGTCGACGCCGCAAGGCGACGTCGCCGAATCTCAGGCGATCGAACGCGTTTTCGGAACCAGAGTGGCCGTAAGCTCGAATAAGTCGATGATCGGGCACGCGCTGGGCGCGGCAGCCGCGCTCGAAGCGGTCGCGACGGTGCTGGCGATCTACAACGATACGATCCCTCCGACCATCAACTACGAGTTTCCTGATCCGGAATGCACGCTCGACTATGTTCCGAATGTCGCTCGCCGCGCCACCGTCAATGTTGCCCTTTCAAACTCGTTCGGGTTCGGGGGTCACAACAGCGTTCTCGCGTTCCGAAAGGCTGCCGCTTAATTCTTGCCGGGAGAAGCACGCCGCCGGCGCCTGCGCGCATTACTCAAGCGCGCCGACGTCGAGCCCAAAGCTATTGATCTGGTCGAGGAGGCGTTCGTTCACGAGAGCGCCGCTCGCGCAGCCGATGCCGTATCAAATGAACGGTTAGAATTCTTGGGCGACGCGATCTTGGGTTTCATCGTTTCGCGTTGGCTTTACGAGCGCTATCCACAGGATCAAGAAGGTCAGCTCACCCGTCGCAAGGCCGCGATCGTCAACGACAGAGTCCTAGCGCAAAGCGCACGGCGTCTGCGGTTTGATGAGATCATTCGGCTGGATGCGGCGGCACGTGCCGCCGGGGTTGCGGAGCGAACGTCGATCCTCGGCAGCACGTTCGAAGCCTTTATCGCGGCGCTCTGCTTGCGCTTCGGCCTGGATATTGCGCAGCGCTTCGTCGAGCGAGAGCACATCGCGCACGTCGATCCGGCGGCGCTCGAAGATCCAAAGACGGTGCTGCAAGAATTCACGCAACAACATTACGCTTGCACGCCGAGCTACCGCGAGGACGCCGAGGGTCCGCCGCACGCGCGTCGCTTCACGTCCTTTGTGAGCATCAAAGGCCAGCTCTTTGGAAGCGGCGTCGGACATTCGAAGCGGGCCGCGCAACAGGAGGCCGCTGCAGCGGCCTTGCGCAGAGTGTTGATTCAGGCGTGAAGCTGCGCAATATCAAGGCATTCGGTTTCAAGACGTTTGCGGAGCCGACGTCGCTCGACTTCGCAGGTGGTGTAACGGCGATCGTCGGGCCGAACGGCTCCGGGAAATCGAATCTCGTTGATGCATTCCGTTGGTCGCTGGGCGAGCAATCGTCGAAGAGTTTGCGGTCTGGCAAAATGGAAGATGTGATCTTCGCCGGCAACGATCATCGCAAGCCGCTCGGCTTAGCGGAAGTTTCGTTGACGTTCGATAACACCGACGGCCGGCTTCCGATCCAATATCGCGAGGTGCAGATCACGCGCCGCGCATACCGCGCCGGCGAAATCGAATACTACATCAACCGCAATCACGTCCGTTTGCGGGACATCCACGACCTGCTGATGGGAACCGGACTCGGGCCCGGATCTTATGCGATCGTCTCGCAAGGTCAAGTCGATGCGATCCTCACCAGCAAACCCCAAGACCGCCGCACGCTGTTCGAAGAGACGTCCGGTATCAACAAATTTCTCGCGCGTAAGAACGAATCGCTGCGGCGGCTCGAGCAAACGGAAGCGAATGCAATTCGCGTGTCAGATCTCATTGCCGAGCTCGAACGGCGGGCGCCGGAGCTCGATACGCAAGTGCGCCGCGCCAAACGCTATCGCAAGGTTAGCGCACGTTTGCGCGACCTTGAAATCGTCTCATACCTTCGAGCGAGCGCTTCCCGCCGCGACGAACGCGAGCGCGTACGCGACGAGCTCGAGCGTAACGAAGAATTGCGCAGCGCCGCAGCCACGAAGGTTGCCACGCTAAGCGCGCAGCTTGCCGAAGAACGCCGCCGCAGCTACCACGGTGAACTCGCGCTTGAGGAGCAACGCTCAACGCTGGCCGCTCAGCGTGAAGAGATTGCCAAACTTGAAGCGGAGCTGGCGGCCGCAGTTGCTCGGCGCGATGCATTGGAAGGCCAGAACAGCGCAACGTCTCAGGATGTTCACCGCACTGCGTCCGACCGCGAGCAGTTGCAGCTTGCAGTCACTGAAATCGAGGCGCGAGTGGCGCCGCTTGAAGCGGAACTCGAGCGAGCGCGCAACCGCGAAGCAGCCACGCAAACTGCACTTGCGCAAGCACGGGCGGAGCTGGATCGGATCTTCATCGACCTGCGCGAGCGAGAGACATCGGCAACGGACGCTGCTGCGCGCGCCGCCGAACGCCGCGTGCTGATCGAGAATGCGCGCGCGCAAGCAGAGCGCTTGACCGGCGAAATCCAAGTTGCGCAGGAGCGCAGCCAAGAACTGGAAATCGCCGCCGGAGCCCAGGCGCGGCGTCTCGCGCAGCGCCGGGGCGAGCTCAAAGCGCTCGAAACGCAGCAGCTCGATGCGCGTGGTCGCGCCGAAGATGCGGAGCGGACCGCGCAAAGCGCATCGGAAGAACTCTTCAGCGCGCAAACCGCGCATCGAGAGTTTCAAAGCGAAGTCGCTGCGGTCACCTCGCGTCTGCACACGCTCGAAGAGCTCGAAGCGGCGCTTGAAGGGCACGTTCCGGGAACGCGTGCGGTTGTCGAAGCCTGGCAGCGCCGCGCGCTGCGCGGGATCGAGGGAATTGTTTCAGATTTGATTTCCGTCGACGAGCAATATGCGCGCGCACTCGACGTCGCATTCGGTCCGCGCCTTTCAAACGTCATCACGCGCTCATCCGAAGACGCCGAGCGCGCAATCGAACACCTGACTCGCCACGAAGCGGGGCGCGCAACGTTCTTACCGCTCGACACGTTGGGTTCGCGAACCGGTAAAGAGCTGACGCCCCAGCTCCGCAAGATCCAGGGCGTTATCGGTTACGCCCATACGCTCGTGAAGACAAAACCTCAATATGCCGGCATTATTGCGTTTCTTGTCGGTGGCGTTTTGATCGTCGACGATTTGCAAACCGGCATCGTGCTTGCACGCAAAGAAGGGTTGCGCGATACGATCGTCACGCTTTCCGGCGAGCAGATCTTCGGCGGCGGAGCAATTACCGGCGGACGCCACAAGCGCGAACGCTACATCCTCTCGCGTCGCGTCCAGGCGCAAACGTTACGCGAGCGGTTGCCCGAGATGCAGGCGCAACTGCAAGAGCGGGAGCTCGACGTTCGGCGAGCGCGCGAGCGCAGCGAGCGGGCCACGCAGGCGCGTGAGGCCGCGCAGCAACAGTTCAACGAAAACGAGCGGCGCCTGGCAGAGGCGCGAACGGACATCGTTGCGCTGACGCCGCACAGCGATCGGCTTCACGAGGATTTTGAAACCGCCCGGCGCCGCATGCACGAACTGCAGGCGGAACTCGAGGCGGTGTACGCACGCGAGAGCGAACTGCGCGTTGCGACGTCCGGTGAGGCAACCGAGGCATCGCGCAATGGTCTCGAATCGGCGCTTGGGCATGCGCGGGAGTATCTCGCTTCAGTCGAGGCCACACACGCCGCGGCAGTCGGAGAAGTTGCGAACCTCAGGGAGCGCTATGCCGCCTCCACGGCAGAGCGGGATGCGACTCTGGCACGGCTCGGCTTGCTCGATGCGGATCGTGAACGCTCGCAAGCTGTACGAACCTCGCTTTCCGCAGAGATCGCTTCGCTTCGTTCGCGCGTCGATGAGCTCGAAGGAAAGCTGAACGACCTGCGAGCCGGCGTTCGTACCGGCGATGCCGCGTTCGATTCCGGCCGCAAAGAACGCGAGCAATCGGCGGCGCGAACGCTGCAACTCGAAAGCGATCTGCGAACGGCCGAACTTGGCGAGCGTGAGATTCAGCAAGGCGGCGAATCGCAACGCACGCGCATGGCGCAGATCGAAGCCGAACTCGGAATGCTCGTTTCGCAATTCGCGCAGAATCCGGCAACCGACGAAGAGTGTGCTGAAGTCGCGCAGCGGTATAAAGACCAAGAAGGCGACTTCACCGCCGAGGTGCCGCGACTACGCGATGAGCTCGCGCGGCTTGCAAGCAACGTCAACCTCAACGCCGAGTCCGAGCGCGAAGAGCTAAGCGAACGCGAAAGCTTCCTGCGCGCGCAGCTCGACGATCTGCGTCAGGCGCGCGATACCCTGCTCGAAGTGATCCGCGAAATCGAAACCTCGACCCAAGCGCAGTTCAACGAGACGTTCGAAGCGGTCGCCCGCGCATTTACAGACGTCTATCGTCGCCTCTTCCCTGGCGGCCAGGCGAAGATGTGGCAGACGAATCCCGAGAGTCTCTCCGAAACGGGCATCGAACTCTCCGTGCAGCCGCCCGGTAAGAAGATGATGCCGCTTTCCGCGCTTTCGGGCGGCGAGCGCGCCATGGTTTCGGCGGCTTTGATCTTTGCATTGATTCAGGTTCGTCCGGCGCCGTTCTACTTGCTCGATGAGGTCGATGCGGCGTTGGATGATATGAACATCGATCGCTTCTCGACGATGGTCCGCGAGCTTGCCGGCGACTCGCAGTTCATCTTGGTCACGCATAACAAGAAGACGATGGAGATCGCCGATCGGTTATACGGCGTGACGATGGGGGAGCCGGGCGTCAGCACGATCGTTTCCGCGGAGCTCGATCGCGAGCGCGAAGCCGCCATTGCCTAGGTCCCCTAAAGCGCGTAAAGCTGCGCTGCTCTCTCTTTCTGATAAGCGTGGTGTCGCCGAGCTCGCGGCCGCACTAACTGAGGCCGGCTACGAACTCTACGCAACGAGCGGAACCCGCGCCGAACTGATCAAGGCAGGCGCACCTGTTTCAGATGTAGAGGACGTCACCGGTTTTCCGCCGCTCTTCAGCGGCCGAGTCAAGACGCTGCACCCCAAGATCTTCGGCGGGATTCTCGCCGAACACACCGCAGCCGCGCATCGGGACGAAGCAGACAAATACGGCGTTCCATTCTTCGCAGCGATTGCGGTCAATCTGTATCCGTTTGAAGCGACAATCGCCAAAGCGAGCGCAACGCTTGCGGAAGCGATCGAGCAGATCGACATCGGGGGCGTTGCGCTTTTGCGCGCGGCCGCGAAGAATTTCGCGCATGTAAGCGTGCTCAGCGATCCGGCACAGTATGAATCGTTTATCGCGGCACTCCCCAATGGGCCGGACCTCGATGCGAGACGACGCTTGGCGATTGCCGCCTTCGAACGGACCGCCGAATACGACGCGACGATCGCGCACTATCTCTCCGGGAGCGGCGAGGTCTTGCCGAGCGAATTGCCCGGTGCGCTAGAGTTGACGCTGCCGCTCGCGCAGCGCCTGCGATACGGCGAGAATCCGTGGTCGCGCGCGGCATTCTATCTTGCGCGAACGCAGCATCTGCCCGAGCAGTTGGGCGGCAAGGCCCTCTCTTACAACAATCTGCTCGACCTCGATGCGACGCTGCGGCTGCTTTCGCGCGCACCCGTTGGAAGAGAGATCGAACCGCCCGCGCAGCGGCCCGTGCGCGCCGCGGTTGTCAAACACACCGTTCCGTGCGGCGTTGCACAACGCACGACCGTCGCATCCGCGGTTGAAGAAGCGCTCGCTGCCGACGCGATCTCTGCCTACGGCGGCATCCTCGCAGTTGACGACTCCTTGACCAAAGAGGCCGCGTGTGCGGCAGCCCAATTCTTTCTCGAGATCGTCGCCGCGCCCGGTTTCGACGACGATGCGCTGGCCATTCTTGCGAAGAAAAAGAATCTGCGCATCATGCGCTACGGACGCGCCGCGCCGTCGGTTTTGCAGCACGAGTTGCATGTGCGAAGCGCGCTCGGCGGCGTACTGGCTGACGAGCCCGACCCCGCCAGCCCTCCTGAACGATGGCGCGTCGTTTCGAAAGCGCAGCCGAACGCCTCACAGTGGCGAGACCTTGCCTTCGCTTGGGACGTTGTCCGGCACGTGAAGAGCAACGGCGTTGTCCTCGTGAACGACGGCGTGACCCGCGGCATCTGCGCCGGTCAGACGAACCGTGTCAGTGCGATGCGGATCGCGGCCGGCCGCGCGGGCAACTATGCAAAGGGCGCGGTTTGCGCAAGCGACGGATTTTTTCCATTTCCCGACGGTTTGGAGGAGGCGATCCGCGCGGAATGCTCGGCGGTGATCGCGCCCGAGGGATCGATTCGCGATGCGGAGGTCATCGCAGCGGCGGATCACGGCGGCATCGCGCTCGTCTTCTCATCGCGCCGCTACTTCTTACATTAGAGGGGAGAACACAAGAATGCCGCGTTATCTGCACACCTCGGTCTTCGTCAACAACATGGACGATTCGATCGATTTTTACACCCACAAACTCGGCCTGAAGTTGCTTGACGGGCCGTTCCACTATCCCGGCAATGCCGACATGGCGTTTGTCGGAAACGATTGGAACTCGTATATCGAACTCGTCTACGATCTAGAAGATCACCCGCCGTACCAACTCGGCAACCGCTACGAGCATCTAGCGATCGAGGTCGAAAATCTGTCACGCGTGATGGCGGATTTGAAAGCGAACGGCATCAAGGTGCTGCAAGATATCAAGAAATCGCCGGGCGGCGGCCGATCGATCGCATTCATTGAGGACCCGAACGGAATTCCCGTTGAATTGTTGGAGCCGAAAGGGGCGGGCGCAACGGCCTAGGAGGAATCAAGTTGCAGCAAGCGTTGTTACCTGCCGAATTGTCGACCGCGAACCTTGCGGACGCGTGTCTGCGTGTCGGTGTTACCCCGCGTTTCGCACCCGTGGTGCCGATCTCAGCCGGGCTGCGTGTCGCGGGTCGAGCTGTGCCCGTGCGCCACTATGGCAGTGTCGACGTATTTCTTGAGGCGATCGACCAAGCTTCACCGGGGTCGGTCCTTGTCGTCGACAATGCAGCGCGAAGAGACGAGGCCTGCATCGGCGACCTCGTCGCGCTGGAGGCGCAACAAGCGTCGATGGCCGGCATCATCATTTGGGGATATCACCGCGATACTGCGGAGATCAGGGAAATGGGTTTCCCGCTCTTCAGCTTAGGAGCAATTGCCGCGGGGCCGATGCGAGCGGATCCGCGTGACAGTGAAGCGTTTCTGAGTGCAAACGTCGGCGACTTCAGCGTTGTGGCGACTGACGTGGTCGTCGCAGACGATGACGGCGCATTATTCTTGGGAGAAGATTGCCTCGAGGAGCTGATACGTAAAGCCGCGGAGATTCGAGTTACTGAACAGAACCAGGCTGAGCGTGCGCGGCGTGGCACTTCATTGCGCGAGCAGTTTCAATTCACAGAATTCCTGCGCCGGCGCAGCGCAGATCCGGCGTTAACGTTCCGCAAGTACCTCCGCTCGATCCGCGGTTCGATTGAAGAATGACGCTCTAACGGTAGACGAACGGATCGGTAGGGGCGTTGAGCCTTCGATACGTCCGGATGCGCAGCGCCAGACCGGCCGGCTTTTCGATCAGCGTTCCGCGTGCTTCGAGCCACTGACCGCTCCGTTCGCTCACCGGACGTTCAAGTTGCACGACAATCGGTTGTGCGTCGGCACGGCAACACGTGATCGCATAGCGCACGAGAGCCGTTTCACGATCGTGGCGCGCGAGGACGCCGCGGAAAACAAGCGTGTCGCCTGCGACGGCGTCGTTTAGCGTGGTTTCCGTCATGCTGTACGACGGCGATGCGTGGCTCAGGAGCACGCCCGCCGCCATCAGCGCCGGTGCCCATCGCAGCACCGCATTACGCTTGGCCCGGTAACGCCACGCGAGCACCGCGAGCGCCGCAGACGACAACCACAACGCGATCGTAAAGCGTGGATTCAAAAGTGTGGCGCCGTGCGCGTACGCGAGTAATGCGCAAGCGGCAGCGCCAATCACGTAAGCGAATGCGTCGTGGGTTTGACGGGCTGAAGGCGCCCGTGCCAACGTGCGAAAGTCGCAGATTCCGGAGATCGCGAGAATCGCAATCGTCGCTTGCATCGAAAAATGCCGCATCGTTGCCGCTAGTGCCACCGCGCCCAGGGTGCACGGAGCAAAGAAGCCGAGCATCAAACCACACGCCACGCCGGCGAATGTGCCGAGATGGAGATGCGGCGAGCTCGCAAAGACGACGGCGAGAATGCCGGCCCCGATCGCGCACGGCACCAACGCCGTTATTTCTGCAAGCACCGATGCGCTTGAATCGCGGCGCGAGCGCGCCCACGCGCGTGCACCGATGTACGCTGCAATAAAGCGTGCAACCGCAACAAGCGGCCCGAACGTCAGCAACGTCAGTGCTGCGACCGCCAAAGATCGCGCGCCGGAGCCATGCGCGCAACCGCAGCCGATGAATCCTGACAGCGTCTTGCCGTAACGCGGAGCAAACCGTTTCGCAATTGCGGCCGCAAGGATAAACGGGATGCTTTCGAACAGGGTGCTGGCAGCGGCTGCAACGACGGCTTGAACGTGACCCGTCGGAGCCGTCGCGAGCGCGGCGATGGCACAGACGATTAAGAAAGCATTCATGCAGAACTTGACTGCACCGCGCGGGACGCAGGACGTCATTCCCCCGCTGAGCGGACGATGGCAAGAGCTCGAAGCGCGAATTCACGAACTCGCGCGCGGCTTCGGCTATGGCGAGATCCGAACACCGGCGTTTGAAGCGACGGAACTCTTCATACGTGGTGTCGGCGAGTTGACGGATATCGTCGAGAAAGAGATGTACTCGTTTACGGATCGCGGTGGCCGCAGCTTGACGCTACGACCGGAACTGACCGCGCCGGTCGTGCGCGCGGCGCTTGAAAACAGCTTGCTATCGAGCGGCGCGGCACGGCTGTACTACTTGGGCGCAATCTTTCGCTACGAACGTCCGCAAAAAGGCCGCTTTCGTCAGTCGCACCAATTCGGCGTCGAATGTTTCGGCTATGCCGGCGCGGACGCTGACTTTGAAGTCATTCAGTTGGCTTGGGAACTTGCGCGCAGATATCAGATCAGCGGGCTTCAACTGCACGTCAACACGATCGGCGACGAAAGGTGCCGGCCGGCGTATCGCAGCGCCCTGAAAGCCTACTTTAACGCGCACCGCGCTTCGCTCAGCGAAGATTCGCGCCGCCGTCTGGAGCGCAACCCGTTACGGATCCTGGACAGCAAGGCGCCGGAAGACGCGGCAGTTATTGCGGGGGCGCCTCCGTTTGAGTCGATGCTATGCGATGCATGTCGCGCGCACTTCGATATGCTAAAGCACTATCTCGAGGAAGCAGAGATTCCGTTCACCATCAACCCACGTGTTGTGCGCGGCCTCGATTACTACACGCGTACCGTCTTCGAAATCATGTCCGATGCGCTCGGCGCACAGAGCGCGGTGTGCGCGGGCGGCCGTTACGACGATCTCGTCCGGTCGCTCGGCGGTCCGAACCTGCCGGCAGTGGGCTTTGCATTGGGAGTCGAGCGCTTCTTGATGGTGCTCGAAGGATCTCCAGCGTCGCGTGAAGCGCAGCGTTCGGGAGTTCAGTTGATCGCGCTTGGCTCGGAGGCGCGTGAGCGCCTTGTCCATCTGCTCGGGTATCTCCGCCAATCAGATGGGTTGCCGGCGTTTATGGATTACGAGGACCGCAAGCTGCTCGCGCAGCTCAAAATCGCAGATCGCAACAATGCGCGGTACGCATTGATCGCCGGCGACGACGAGCTGGCGGCCGAGCAACTCGTCTTGCGGGACCTGGCGACGCGTCAAGACCGCCGCATTCCCTTCAAATACGAAAAAGACACGGCGGCTGAGATTGTGAAGATGAGACTCTAGTGGACGAGCAAGAGAAGATCAAAGAACTCCTCGCGATCATGCACGAGCACGACCTTGATTCCCTCAAGGTCAAGCTTGGCGATCAGATCTACGAGCTCGTCCGTCGCAGTCCAACCGCGGATGCACAGGTTCCCCCAAAATCACCGCCTGCCGCTGCAGCCGCCGAGACGGCAGCCACGGCTCCGCCGCCAAACGTCAAGCGGATCACCGCGCCACTCGTGGGCGTCTTCTACACGGCGCCCTCGCCCGGCGCCGACGCGTTTGTCAAAGTCGGCGACCGCGTGACGGTCGGCCAAGTCATTTGCATCATCGAAGCAATGAAGCTGATGAATGAGATCACGTCGGACTACGCGGGCGTCGTCACGCGGATCATCCCGGAGAACGGAGAGTTGGTTTCGCTCGGTGAGGATATGATTTGGGTCGAGACGGCGCCGTGATCGAACGTCGCGACTTCGACGAGTTACTTGCCGAGCGCAGGGGCCTTTTAGAATCCCCGCACTATCGCACGCAAGTAGCTGCGATCGTGGATGCATTGGTATCCGCGTTCAGCGCCGGACGAAAAGTGCTGTGGATGGGCAACGGCGGAAGCGCGGCCGATGCGCAACATCTTGCGGCTGAATTCAGCGGACGTTTTCTGCGCGAACGCCGCGGCTATCCGTCCGAGTCACTCTCGGTGAATCCGTCGGCGGTAACGGCGATCAGCAACGATTACGGATACGAACGTGTCTTCGCGCGTCAGATTGAGGCGTTCGTGCAGCCCGGCGACGTCGTCATCGGCATCACCACCAGCGGAAAATCGAAAAATATTCTTCTAGCACTTCAGGAGGCGCGAAAGCGCGGCGCGGTGACGATCGCGTTCAGCGGGAACGGTGGCGGTCCGGCAGCCGAGCTGGCAGATTTCGCGTTGATCGGGCCCGACGGCTATGCAGCGATCGTGCAAGAGGTGCACATCACGATGGGACACATCATCTGTGATCTCGTCGAGCAACGGTTGATCGCAGCGTCGTGAGCGCGAGCCCGCTCCTAGCGCCGCCGGATGCGCGCATGCTTTTCGATCGCATGCGCAACCGCAACATCATGGTGATCGGCGATGCGATGGTCGACGAGTGGATCTGGGGCACGGTCACGCGTATTTCGCCCGAGGCGCCGGTTCCGGTCGTCAGCGTCGACGACCACTCATTTACGCTGGGCGGGGCCGGCAACGTTGCGAACAACCTACGCGCGTTGGGGGCGAGCGTGCAACTCGTCGGCACCGTCGGGCACGACGAACTATCCGAGCGCATCGGATCCTTGCTCGACGCGATCGGCGTGCGGCGTGACGGCATCCTGGTCGTTGACGATCGGCCTACGACGCGCAAGACGCGGATCGTTGCCCACAGTCAGCAAGTCGTGCGGGCGGATTGGGAATCGACGGCGCCTATTTCATCTGCCGACGGCGAACGTGTCACGCAGTTCGTGCGTGCACATGCGCGTGACGCCGATGCCGTCGTGATCAGCGACTATGGAAAGGGGCTGATCTCGCGCGATGTCGTTGAGGCTGCGCTTGGGGCGCCGCTCGTCGTCGTCGATCCGAAGCCGCAGAACATGGCGCTCTTTGAGGGCGTCTCGTGCGTCGCGCCCAACATGCATGAAGCGGAGATTGCAACCGGTATTCGCGTCTCGGACGACGCCTCGCTCGAACGCGCCGCGCGTTCGTTGCTCGAGCGCCTGCGTTGTCGGTATGTCGTTCTGACGCGAGGCGAACGTGGCATGGCGCTCTTCTCCGCAGACGGCGTTCAGCTCCACGTGCCGGCCGTTGCGCGCACCGTCTACGATGTCAGCGGCGCCGGCGACACCGCGGTTGCGGTATTGACTCTCGCTTTTGCTGCCGGCGCGACGCCCGAGCTCGCGCTTCAACTTGCAAACTTTGCCGCTGGAGCAGTCGTGGAGAAGCTCGGCACCGCAACTGCGTCCGCGGATGAGATCCTCGCATTGATCGATCATGGCTTCCAAACCGGCTGATCTTTTTGCACCGGTCTTAGATCTGTCGTCCGCAGTCGAGTGGCGAAATGCGCAGCGTTCGGCGGGTCGCTCGGTCGTCTTTACAAACGGCTGCTTCGATCTGATCCATGCCGGACATGTCGAGTATCTTGCGTGGGCGCGCGAGCAAGGCGACGTCCTCATTGTCGGTCTGAACACCGATACGTCCGTGCGAAAGCTCAAGGGCGAGCGCCGTCCGCTAATGCCCTTTGCCGATCGCGCCCGCATTTTGAGCGCATTGCGCAGCGTCGATGCGATTGTGGGCTTTTCGGAGCCGACTCCCGAGGTGATCCTCGAACAGATTCAACCTGAAGTGCACGTCAAGAGCGCGCAATACCGCGAGGATGAGTTGCCCGAGCGTACGGTCGTTCGCAGGCATGGTGGACGAATCGTGCTTGCGCCGCACCGGAGCGGCAGCAGCACGACGGCGTTGATCGCAACAATCCTACAGCGCTACGCCGATGGCGGCTGAGGGGCAGCCTCTTCGCCTAGCGATTACCTGTAATGGCCCCGGCGAATTTGCCGGCTGGGCGCGGCCACTGCTCATTCGTCTCTTTGAGCGCGCACCGGACTCGAACGTTCATCTCTTCTTCGTTCCGGACGACTATGCCACGGGTCGAGAGCCGGAAGTCGCTCGAGCGCAGTTCCCGCGCGCGACCGTCCACGACTCGAAAACATACGTGCGTATCGCGCTCGGAAAGAAAGTTCCCGGTGTGCCGTCGAGTTTTGATATCGTGCAATACTTGGGCGGCGATCTGATGCACGCCGCACGATTGGCGAAGCGATTTTCGGCGCGCGCACTGACCTACAAATTTTCGCGCCCGCGCTACCGCGATATCTTTGCGCGCGCGTTTGCAGTCGACATGGCGAACGTCGAGCAGCTCGTGCGCTGGCATTTTCACCGGGATCGTATCGTGCTTGCCGGCAATCTCGCGATCGACGGCGCGCTTCTCGAGGCGCAAGCGGACGGCGAAGAGCGCGCCGCAGCGGACGGAATTCTGATCATGCCCGGCTCGCACCGCGCACAGGTCGCACAGCTCTATCCTTTCTTCTTGACGGTTGCGTTGCGGATTCGCGCGCAGCGTCCCGATCTGCGGATCGCTTTCGGCATCTCGCCGTTTACCGCGCTTGACGAAGTTCAAGCGGCCGTCCGCTCGGGCGGCGACCCGCGGTTCTTTTCGTTTGCCGGCGATGTCATTCAAAGCAACGGCGCCGCCTATCTTTGCGACGCTGAAGGGCGCGCTCGCTTTCCGGTCGTGCACAATGCGTTGGCAGCCGCGAAAGCCGCGCGCCTCGCACTGACGATTCCGGGGACGAAGACAATCGAGCTTGCGGCGCTCGGCACGCCGATGGTTTCTTGCGCGACGGCGAATGCGCCGGAAATGGTTGCCATTAACGGCCCGCTGACTTACCTCGATCGCGTGCCCCTGGTCGGAGTACCGCTCAAGCGCGCGGCGGTCATGGCCGCCGGCAGGCGTTTTCCGTTTCTCGCTCAGCCGAACATTGACGTACAATCTCCGCTCGTGCCGGAGCTGCGCGGAACGCTGATGCCCGGCCACGTCGCGCGCATTGCACTGCGTTATTACGACGACGAAGCTTGGTTGCGCGAAAGCCGCGCGCGGTTGCAAGGGCTGTACGCGGAGCACGTCGGCGCTTCCGACCGCGTGGCTCAAGGCATTTTGGAGTGCGCACCTCATCGCAGCGTCGCGCAGCGTCAATGATGCGACTGTCGGTCATCATCGCCAGCAAAGACCGGGCCGGTTATCTCGATCAGGCGTTGCGCTCGATCTCCGAGCAAGTCGGCGCTCCGAGCTTCGAGGTCATCGTCGTCGACAACGGCTCTTCTGATGCGACCCCGCAGGTCGTCGAGCGCGCGCGCGATGCCTTCGGCTTTGAGATCTCCTACCTTTACGAGGAGCGACCGAATCGAGCCGCCGCACGCAACCGCGGCATTTCGATCGCGCAAGGCGAAGTCGCGCTCTTCGTCGATGACGATGTCTGGCTTCCAGCCGGTTTTCTGGAGGCGCACGATCGGGCACAGAGTGGGCGAAGGCCGACGGCAGTTTCCGGCCCGATCATCAACGTGCCGTCGTATCATGACCGTCCAAAGCCGAGCCTGGCAAACTTTTCGCGCGCCTTCTTCTGCACGTGCAATGTCTCCGTGCCGCTGCGAGCGCTGCGGGAGGTCCACGGTTTCGATCGGCAGTTTCATCTTTACGGCTGGGAAGATACCGAACTTGGCGTTCGGCTGCGCGAAAGTGGCGTGCGATCCAAGTTCTGCTGGGATGCCTATCTTTACCACATCAAGCCGCCGGCGGAGCAGACGCTCGACGTGACCCTCGTAAGAACGCTCGAAAAAGCGCAGATGGCTGCGCAGTTCATTCGCAAAAATCGCTCGCGTCGCGCCCGACTCGCGACCGGCGCACACCCGTGGAATTTTTG
>JAFARW010000176.1 GCA_019245275.1 Vulcanimicrobiota bacterium | reverse complement strand
CTCCGGAATTTGCCAAAATGCCGTTGGCGCGCTTAGCGCGGAACACATGGTGCTCTGGAAAAATGGGATCGCGCATCAGCTTCCCACGCTAGGCGGATCCGCTTGGAATACGCCGGAGATGTTGAACGACGAGGATGCTGTCGTCGGATTCTCCGATCGTCCCGGCGATAACAATGGCAGCAACTTCAATGGACACGCTTTCTTGTGGACGTCTAAGAACGGCACAACGGACCTCGGTACACTCGCCGGCGATGCCGTAAGCTACGCCTACAGCATAAACAACCGAAATCAAATCGTGGGCCAATCTTGCACGCCGGGATGCGCCGGTTCGCGAGCGTTTCTCTATGAGAACGGCACGATGTATGATCTCAACACGCTTCTCGATTCGAGCAGCGCCGGCTATTCATTGATCTTTGCGAACGACATCAACGACGAAGGCACGATTACCGGTTTAGCTGTTAGCAGCGGCGGCTCGATCCTGGCCTTTCGACTCGTACCGAATGGCGGTTGGTTAGCGGCGCCAAACCGTCAATCGCCGGGAAACCGACCCCTGCCGTTTCGGCTACGTGCGGGACCGTTCGGTCGCATCACACTCACCCACTAGAGCCAACGCGTCGTCGTCACAACGCCGGGTGTCCAACAGTTTGAGTCGCATGGGAGAGCGGCTTTGGATCTGTCGCCCCGATCAGCAAATCCGGTTTCGCGTACGGCAGTCGAGCAGCGATCGGGGCTGGCGCGGTTTCGAAGCGTTCCACTACGATGCAAGTGACGGATATTCAGAGACGTTTTTCACCGAGCACAGCATCAGTATGCATGTCGGTCAACCGGTTCTCGTCAGGAGCGAATGTGACGGCGTAGAGTTGCACCGTTTACAGGTGCCGGGTGACATAAAGGTCGTGCCTGCCGGATTTTCGCGAGTCTGGGAAATTGCGGCCCCCACCAACAAACTTGTCGTTGACATTGCGCCTTGGTTTGTGCACGCAACGGCCGAGGAGATGGGGATAAACGCCGTCACCGTTGTGCCGCAGCTGCACTTGACAGACAAGCGGATGGAGCATATCTGTTGGGCGCTTCTTCAAGAATTAGAGTCGCCTGATCCGCTGGGGCGGCTGTATGCTGAAAGTCTGGGGTTGGCTTTGGTGGCCCAGCTGATCCGAAGTTCGACGCCCACAGCGCCTCGCCGCGCTTGCGGTTTGCCGAAACGCCGATTGCAACGCGTCGTTGACTACGTCCACGAGCACCTCTCGGAGCAGCTATCGTTGCACGAGCTCGCCAACATCGCCGACCTGAGCCCATCGCATTTTAAAGCGCAGTTTCGTCAGTCGACCGGCATGCCGGTGCATCAGTACGTGATTGCGGCGCGCGTTAGGGAAGCATTGGATTTGCTGGTGCGGACTTCATTACCGGTCTTAGAGGTCGCGCTTCGTGCCGGCTTTGCGAATCAGAGTCATCTCTCACGGCATCTGCGACGAAGCTATGGCATAGCGCCCGCCGCGATTCGACGCGAGGCGCACTAAAGGAACTTCAGCCCAGCAATGCCTTAGCGCGCGCGAAAATACGATCGAACATCGGCGCCGTCAGTTTGCCGGTATTCGTATTTTGGCGGCTGGGATGAAACGAAGCAATCATCGTAACGACGCGACGATCGCGCTTTGCGACGCATTCGGCACCGTGACCGAAGGCCGGCCGGCGCGGCTCGATTTCGAATGACGCTTCGCGCAGCATCTCGACGACGGCGCGCTGCGCGATCGCGCCGAGTGCAACGATGACGCGAAGCCGATCCAGCGCGTCAAATTCGTCGGCCAGGTACGGAGCGCAGTTGTGCAGCTGCTGCGGCGTGGGCTTATTTGCTGGCGGCGCGCAGCGCACGGCGGCCGTAATCATACAGTTTGAAAGCCGTAAGCCGTCGTCGCGCGCGATTGCGTTCGGCTGATTTGCGAAGCCGGCGCGGTAAAGCGCAGGATAAAGGAAGCCGCCCGAGCCGTCTCCGGTAAAAGGGCGTCCCGTTCGATTCGATCCATGGGCCCCCGGTGCCAAACCGACGAGCAACAACTGCGCGCGCGGATCGCCGAATGACGGCACCGGTCGACCCCAGTATTTCCAATCCCGAAAAGCGAGTTTGCGCTCGCGGGCGACTTGCGCGCAATACGTCCGAAGTTCCGGACAGCGCGTGCAACGGACGACGCGCCGATTGATTCGCTCGAGCATCATGCGAGATTTGGAAAGTTCAGTCTTGCGAGCGCCGCGTACGCGACGATCCCAACGGCGGTCGAAAGATTCAGGCTTCGTACCGCCTTGCCGCGCATCGGAATGCGCATCGCATGCTCTGCGTTCCGCGCAAGGAGTTCCTTGGGCAAACCCATTGTTTCTTTGCCGAAAATCAGAAAGTCGCCCAGCGCGTACGCGCCATCGGTATACGGCCGCGTCGCATGCGTCGAGAAAAACCAGCGGCGATGATGCACCGCGGTAGCGTTCATAAACGCGTCGAGCGAAGGATGCAGCGTCAGGTCAACACTCTCCCAATAATCCAATCCGGCGCGCCGCAGTTCGCGGTCGTCGATGCGAAACCCAAGCGGTTCAACCAAGTGTAGCGCGCAGCCGGTCGCCGCGCACAAGCGCGCGACGTTGCCCGTGTTCGGCGGAATCTGGGGCTCGATGAGGGCGATATGCAACGGCGCGACCTCCATCTAAAAGAAGGATCCCAGCTGGATGTCGGGTGGCGCGATGATGTACGAGACGCCTTTGTTGCGCAGCCAAATACGTTCGATTGCTTCTCCGGGGTAAGTCACGCGGATTGCGTCGTGCGCGGGATCGTTGATCAAAGCGTTCCCGTCACCATCGAAGCCACGCAAGACGACGACGTGGCCGTCGGAGTGGTCGAGGGGTGCGCCCGGCAATTCGCCATCGCGCCAACTATACGAGAGAATTACTGGTACGCCGCGTTCCAAAAATGCGCGTGCATGGTCGAGATTTCGCAAGTAGGCAACGGCCCCTTGCAATCCGAGCTCGCCGCTGAATGCAACGTTAAACGCCCAATTGCCCGTGCCGTTGTAAGCGGAGTCGAAAATAGCGCGCGCCGTTCCCGCGACGTCGAGATCGTGACCGAAAAACGCGTGCACCATCGAGAGGCTCGCCGGGCTGCACCAGCCGCGTTCCTCATTGACGTACTGTGAGCGCGCAGGGACGCGCAGGTCAAGCGGCGGTTTGGCCGCTCGATTCGACGGTACGTTTTGAAGCGGCGTGGCAAGCGCAACTCGGTCGAAGGTGACGTCCTTCGCGTGAATGCGCACGCCGTCGAAGGGCCGCTGCGTTCGCAGAACGTCCGTTTCGATGACAGTGTCGCCGTCTTTAGCGCTGAACGAGTGACGGCCGCTTGTCGACCAATGTGCATGCGGCAGCCATGAGCCGTCAGGCTGATGCGCGCGCAGCAACTGCACGTAGAGTTCGCCGCTTGGCGTGCGCGTATTCCAACTGACGATTGCTTCGCGGGTCGGCTCGCAGTAGAGCGCCGCATCGTCGCGACAGGCCGAGGCGAAAGTTAGTGTGATGTAGGCGTGCCTTGAGCGCTCGGGGGACCGACTTCCCACTCCCACGAGTTCCAATTGTTCGCGATGAACGGCGCCGGCTTATAGTTTTTCACGTCGCTGTTCCACGCGTTGTATTGGTCTTCCCAATAGATGAAGATCGCGGGAACGAGCGCGTGAATCCGATCTTCTTCCTTTTGATAGAGCGCTTTGCGCTTTGCGCGGTCGTAGGTAAGAATCGCCGCGTGTGAGTCGGCGTTGATGGTCGGATCGTTGACCCACGACGTATCGGCGCCTTTCGGCGGAATGAACCGCCCGCTCCACAACCCTTCGTTATCCGGGTCGGGGCCGTTCGTGTCGATCGACCATTCCATATCGTAATTGCCCGTGTAGAGCGGGCCGCTTTGCGCGAACATCAGGCTTGTCGGGTAATTCTTGATCTCGATTGCGATGCCGAGCGGCTTGAGGTCCTGTTGAATTTGGACCTCCGTCTGCTCGTTCGCGTGGGTTGCGGTTGTCGCAGAGAGCGTCACGTGCATCGCAAGCGGCCCTTTGTGCAAGACGCCATCGCTTCCCATCGTCCAACCCGCATCGTGCAAGAGTCGACGTGCGTCGGTTGGATCGTATTTGTAGAGCGGGATATTCGGCGCTGCCCACGAGCGCGGATAGACGTCGGAATGCGCTCGAATGTTCACGCCATGGTAGATCGTCGCCAGGATTCGATCCCAATCGACGGCTTCGGCGATTGCAAGGCGGACGCGCTGATCCGCAAGTGTCGGGCGGCGCGTATTGAAGGCGACATGTCGCCAATTTGCGACGAGACGTTGTTGGGCGATGATACCGGGAATGCTCTTAACGCGTTCGATCTGATCTTCGTTGACGCCGGGGTACACGTCGATTTCATGCGTCTGCAGTTGCGCCAGTTGAGTGTCCGCGTTTGGAAGCACGCGCAAAGTGAGGTGTTGCAGCTTCGGAGGGCCGCGCCAGTAGTTGGGATTGGGGATGAACTCTAAGGAGCTTCCGTGATTCCAACGCTGCAGAATCCAGGGGCCACTCGAAAGCGGCGAGTTGTTGAAATTTGCTCGGTTGAGGTCGGGCAACTTTCCTAGGAGATGTTCGGGCAGCGGCGGATACGCCGCGCCTCCGCTCGCGAGATTTCCCAGAAAATCCGCGTTGGGCGCTTTGAGGCGGACGACGATCGTGTAGTCGTCGGGCAGAATCACCGAGGCGATGTTGTCCCAGCCGAAGCGCAGCTTCGTATTGTTCGCGTTGTTCATGACCGCGTGATAGGTGAACAGCCAATCGCGCGCCGTCAGCGGCGCGCCGTCGGCCCACTTGACGCCGCGGCGCAGATGAATCGTAATTCTGCGCCCATCCGTGCTGATGCCGCCGTTGCTGTAGCTCGGAAGAACGGTCGCGAGCTCCGGATAAAACTCGCCGCGATCGTCGTAGCGAAAGAGCGGTGCGAAGATCAACTGGTCGACTTCGTCGGTCTCGGCCGTATGTGCGAACATCGGGTTGAGATTGTCCGGCTCATCGGGGATTCCGATGCGCAACGTGCCGGGGATCGTCCACGGATTCAGACCGGCTGCGGTCTTTTGCGCTGTGTACGATTTCGTACAGGCTGCGACGAGGGTGAGCGCGGCAAAGCAGCTGAGAACGCGTAAGGCTTTGGAAATCTTCATGCGACGAGTTGCGAACGTTTTGAGAGCTGCGGTGCGATTGCCTCGTAGAGCGCTTCGGGCCCGTTGCGGACGACGTCGTCAACAGGGAGCGACGTTTCGGCACGCGCGCGTTCGATTTCGCTACGCGCCTCCCGATCCGTTAATTGGAACGTATTGAGTGCAATGCCGACAACCTTCGCCGGTTTGACGGTCGAAGCCAGCTCTTCATACACCTCGATCAGCTTCCCCCATGAAAGACGGGGCGTCGCAAATCCGCCTTCGAGCGTGGCGCGCGTCGGATCGCCGACGAGAAGCAACGCATCCGGCGCCGCGCCATAAAGCAGCGCGAGGGTTACCGGTGCATATGCCGGGTGATTGATGGCGCCTTGACCCTCGACGACGATCAACTCGCTTTCTTTCGCCGCTTCGAGGACCAGCGCTTCGGCGGCGCCGGGTGCGAAATCCGAAATCACGCGATCGATGCAGATCCCCCATCCTTCGATCATGATGCCTGTTTGGCCGGTCGGCGCGACGCGCGCGCGTATGCCATGCTCGCGTGCGGCACGGGCAATTTCGAGAGATACGCTCAGCTTCCCGACGGCGCAATCGCTGCCGACGGTCAGAAGAATCGGTTGGCGCACGTTGTATGCGGCTCCCGAAAAGAGCGGAACTTGCGGCGGTACGCGGACATCCCAAATGCGGCTGCCGCTGCGCTTGGCGGCGGCTGAGAATTCCGAATCGTCGGCGATCAATTCGTGCAAGCCGCTGACGATTTCGAGTTTTGCGTCGATCGCTTTGAGAATCTCGCCGCGCCAACTTGGCGGCAATGCGCCCCCGACGGGCGCAACACCGATCAGAAGCGACGTCGGATCATACTTCAAGCCGCTTTCAACACCAGCGACAATCGGCGCATCGCTCTTCAAGTACGACAGCACGTCGTGGACGGTTTTCCCCGCATTGTCCGCGTCGATAACCGCGACGGTCTGATCGTGCCCGTAACGAATCACGCCATGCGCGGTCTTTGCGTTCGTTGCAAACTCGCCCGGTGATAGGATTAGATAACGCCGCCGTTTAGGCGACGGGTGCAAGCTCGCGGACTCCAAGACCCGGCCCATCGGGCAAGATCAACTTTCCGTTTTGATACGTGATGCCAGCAAATGGATCGCGCGCTGTCAAGAACGGTCCGTCGAGGTCCGCCCAATCGACGAGCGGCGAGAGATGCGCTGCGGCCGTCGAGAGAATCGCGCTCTCGATCATGCATCCGAGCATTATCCGCAGGCCCATCGCACGCGCGGTATGGATCATCGCAAGTGCTGCACGCATTCCGCCGCACTTAACGAGTTTGACGTTGATGCCGTCGACACAGCGATAAAGCGCCGGCAAATCGGATGCGTCCTTAGAATCTTCATCGGTGACGATCGGAATGCGAACGCGTTCCTTGATATAGCGCAATTTCTCCGGCGCTCCCGCCGGAATCGGCTGTTCGCAGAACTCGATGTCGTAGCGTTCGAGTTCTTTGAGAATCTTGACGGCTGATTCAGGCGTCCAGCCCTCATTCGCGTCGATGCGAACCGTGCCGCCGTATTTCGAGCGAACCAGCGAGATCACGTCGATCTGTTCCTCGAGCGAACCAAGGCCGAGCTTGACCTTCATTGCCGGATGGTCGCCGATCTCGGCAACCTTTTGCAGTGTCAATTCGCGATCGGCAATGCCGACCGTGAACGATGTAACCGGTGTTCTTTCGGGATCCAGGCCGAGCAACTCGTAAAGCGGTTTGCCGATGTCTTTGCCGATCAGATCGTGCAGCGCGATGTCGAGCCCGCAGCGTGCGGCGGGCGGAATTCCTTCGAGCAGCGTTTCGAGGCGATAGGGAATCTCGGAACGCAATGGATTGGCTGCGTACCAATCGCGAATCGTTGCGATCGATTCGATGTAACGCGGCGTCGGTGACGATTCACCTAAGCCTTCGATGTCTCCCCAATCGACGCGATAGAGGACGGTTCGAGCGACGGACTCCTCGCTACGCGCGATCTTAAACGGATGCACGAGGGGAAGCTCGAGTTCACTCAACCGCAGCCTTAGCATGAGTACGTGCGCTTTCCAGGCGCCGGCGCTTGCTCCTCGGCTGTTAACGGCTCGTCGGCGTTGCTACACGGTAACAGCTTCCGCGGTGATCGTGGCGCACCGCCTCATGCAGAGTTCGCGCGGCATGCTGTTCGCTTCCCAGAATCACGCGGCGCTCTTCCAGATTGTCGTACGCCGGAATGCGACGAACGATGTCTGCGTCTCGAATCGCAGCCGAAACCGTAGCGTGATCGGCTTCGTGCCCCAAGCCGAGTGCCGGCGATTGCCGGCCGCCGCCGGTCGTTCTCAACGCACTGCAGGGATCCCAATAGATTGTGCGCGTGTTCGGATCGTACGAATCATCGTTCGAGGAGTTCAGACGCAAATGGATGTGGCGTGGTCCGTGCTCTAGACTTGAGAAGATCGTCCGCTCGATTGGATCGCGACAGAGATAACGCCGCGCCTGAAGATAGGCCGCGTTCCCGCGAACGCTGACGTCGAGCGATCCGTGTAAGACACGCATGCCGCGCTTTCACGTTTTGCTTGCCGTTTAACAACCTCTTGACTGCGGTGGTAACTTGGAAGCATCGACTGCGCATAGCGCGCAACGTGCACGGTCTTGGACCAACGAAGAGACCCTAGGGAGCATCAGCTCCGGTAACGACAGGAGTGCAGGAAGCAACCTGGCGCCCGGGCCGCACCCACCTGCGAGAAAGCAGGTTCAAACCAAGCACGGCAGACGCTACGTGCGGTCGTGTTTTATAGGCACCTGTTTCTTTTAGAGACCCTCGCCGACAAAATCTTCGGCGATCATCGTGCGCCATTTGCGCAGCGCATTGCGCATCGTCGCCGCATCTGCCGCGCCATCTTTAATTTCAATTGTGAGAAAACCGTGAAAGTGCCCGGCGAGATCCAGAGTTCGTCTCGTCTTCGGGAGTTCGTCGCTGTCGAGCTCGCCGATATCATGGACGTGCCACAGCAGCACAGTGCGGTCGAGCAATTCGCGAGGCTCGCTCGCCGCGTCCAACGCATCGACCTCAATACCGTAACGCAGCCAGGCGCTATCGGCTTCTTTCGAAAGCCGGCGCAACTGATGTCCGCCGACGACGAGAGTGTTCGCTCGATTGCGGGCGGCAAGCGTGACGTTGATCGCTTTTGCAAGACGAACGGCGACGCCAACACGCTGCATTGCTTCCGTCCAAGAGGTTTGCAATTCGCTCTGCATCGGCGCACTTAGCAGGGGCGCACCGAGCGTATCGGCGATCTCTAATGCGGCTTGCATCGTCGGCTCATCATCGGAAAAGAAATCGCCCGACCATAGGCCGGCAACTGTCAATCCGGAATCGGCGGCGAGCTTCTTGACTTGGGCGAGGTAGTCGCTGTCGCGCCGCGGAAAGTGGGCGACATCGCAAACTACGCCGTCTGCTGCAAGCTCGCGCGCACACAAGTCGAGCCATTCGAGCTGCGTCAAATCACCATTCTGAAATGCCCGATCGAATGACGTGCTTGCGCAAGCCAGCTTCATAGGCGCACCGGGTTTCGACTGCTCAAAGGAGAGCCCTTCGCTTGAGAATTGCACTCGCTGCCGACCACGCCGGATACGAATATAAGGATAGAATCGTCAAGATCTTGCGCGATGGAGGTCACACGATCACCGATTTTGGCACGTGGAATTCGACGCCGGTTGATTATCCGGATTACGGTTACGCGGTCGGAGAAGCGGTGGCGAGCGGACAGGCGGATCGCGGGATCGTCGTCTGCGGTTCGAGTCTAGGCATCGCGATGGCTGCGAACAAAGTTCCAGGTGCGCGTTGCGCGCCCGTCTGCGAACCATATTCCGCCGACCTCGCGCGTCGGCATAACGATGCGAACGTTCTGGCGCTCTCAGAGCGCTTGACGGGCTGGGAGATGGTCGAACGGCTCGTGGAAATTTTTCTCAAAACACCGTTCGACGAGGGACGCCATCGCGAACGCGTCGATAAGCTTTTTGAATACACGCAAACATGGAAGAATCGCACGCTCAAAGTGCTTGAAACCGGCAAAGTAACCGGCGCCGAAACCCCCAAAGACTTGCTGCCAACATAGGACACCAAATGGAAACTCTCGAGCGAACGTATCTCGAAAACACCGATCCGGACGTTTATGCGGCGATCTTAGGCGAGCAACGCCGGCAGCGTGAAAACCTCGAGCTGATCGCTTCCGAGAACTACTCGAGTCGCGCGGTCCGTGAAGCGGCCGGCTCGGTGATGACCGACAAATACGCTGAAGGTTATCCGGGACGGCGTTACTACGGCGGTTGCGAGTACGTCGACGTCGCCGAGCGATTGGCGATCGAGCGGCTCAAAGAAATTTTCTCCGCCGAACATGCAAACGTACAACCGCACGCCGGTGCGCAGGCCAACATGGCGGTGTTCATGGCGCACTTGCAGCCGGGCGACACCGTCTTAGGCATGTCGCTGGCGCACGGCGGCCATCTGACGCACGGCACGAAAGTCAGCTTTAGCGGAAAACTCTACAATGCGATAGCGTACGGCGTGCGACGCGACACCGAATTGATCGATTTCGACGAAGTACGCCGGCTGGCGCGGGAGCATAAACCGAAGATGATCATCGCCGGCGCAAGCGCCTATCCGCGCACGATGGAGTACGCGCCGTTCCGCCAGATCGCTGATGAGATCGGCGCGACGCTGATGGTCGACATGGCGCACATCGCCGGACTGGTCGCCGCCGGCTTGCATCCATCACCGGTCCCGCTTGCAGATTTCGTTACCTCGACAACGCACAAGACGCTGCGCGGACCGCGCGGCGGCCTCATTCTGTGCACTCAAAAGTGGGCGCAGGCGATCGACAAGAGCGTCTTTCCGGGAATTCAGGGCGGCCCGTTCATGCATATGATCGCTGCGAAGGCGGTTGCGTTCGGCGAGGCGATGCAGCCCGATTTCAAAACCTATCAGCAAGGCGTCATCGACAACGCAAAGGCGATCGGGGAAGAACTGACGCGCGGCGGTTTGCGTTTGGTCGGCGGCGGAACCGATACGCATCTGCTGCTCGTCGATCTTTCGGTTAAGAACCTGACCGGCAAAGCGGTCGAAGAGTATCTCGATCGCATCAGCATAACGGTCAACAAGAACGCGATTCCATACGATCAGCAGAAGCCGATGATTGCCAGCGGCATCCGCCTTGGAACGCCGGCGATCACGACGCGCGGTTTTGGCGTCGACGAATCGCGCGAAGTTGCCCGCATCATCGTTGAGGGCTTGGGCGACATCGAAACGGGTTCGAAAGTCGAGGCGCTGCGCTCGCGGGTGCGTGAACTTACCGCACGTTTCGACGTCCCGTGAGGGTATAGGCGGCTACCTTCACAACAACGAACTCAAGTGCGGTGATGCGCCCTGGATGGGATGAATATTTCATGGAGATCGCGCGCAGCGTTGGAACGCGTGCGACTTGTCCGCGCGCGGCCGTCGGATGCGTCATCGTGCGCGATCACCGTATACTGACGACCGGTTACAACGGCTCGCCGCGCCACGTTGCGCACTGCACCGAAGTCGGTTGCCTTGTCGTCAACGACCACTGCGTTCGCACGACGCACGCGGAAGCCAACGCAATCGTTCAAGGCGCGCTCCACGGCGTTAGTCTCGCCGGCTCGACCGCATACTGCACGCACCAGCCGTGCTTGGGTTGCAGCAAGCTTTTGATCAGCGTCGGCGTCCTAAAGATCGTGTACGAAACGCCGTATCCGGATGCGATTGCAATGAATCTGTTAGCTGAGGCGGGCGTGGCATCCGTGCATTTTGCGACGCTCGAAGGCGCCCGGACATGAGTCCGAACAGCGGCGTATGGCTTTACCTTGCGGCGCTGTTGATTTCAGCGGTCACGGCGCTGCTTGCAACGCCGCTCGTGCGCAAGTTGGCGACACATGTCGGCATGTTGGATGCCGTCGACGAGCGCCGCGTCCACGAAACCCCCACGCCCCGCATCGGCGGGATCGCGGTCTATCTGGCCTTCGCAGTTGCGCTGTTCTCGGTGCTCGGCATTGCCTTGACAAAGTGGTCACCGTTCAACTTCTTCCACGAGCTCGGCGATATCCGCAACTTGATCGGGCTGCTTTTCGGCGGCACGCTGATCTTGGTCGTCGGTCTGTGGGACGACGTGATGACGATGCGCGCCCGCAACAAGTTCATCGCGCAGACCGTCGTAGCACTGCTCGCGATGCTCTACGGCTTCGTGATCCCCTATGTCGAAAATCCGATAACGCACCAATACGTCTACTTTCCATGGTATGTGGGCATTCCGCTAACGCTGCTGTGGTATCTCGGGATGATGAATGCCATCAACTTCATCGATGGTCTCGATGGATTGCTGAGCGGCGTGACTGCGATTTCGGGCATCTTCCTGTTCGTCATCGCGCTGGCACACCATCACTCGGTGGTCGCCCTCGTCGTCATCGCATTGGCAGGCGCGGCGCTCGGCTTTCTTCCTTATAACTTCAATCCGGCGAAGATCATTTTGGGCGATGCCGGGTCGCTCTTCATCGGGTTCGTCTTCGCGACGGTCTCGATTTTGGGCGAAGGCAAGACGACGATCTCGATCAGCATCCTCGTGCCGCTTTTGATCCTCGCACTGCCGATCGTCGATACGGCGGCGGCAATCGTGCGACGGCTTCGCTCCGGCGCTCGCATCACCGAAGCGGATCGCGGCCACTTTCACCACCAGTTGATCTTCCGCTATGGTTTAAACGTCCGTCAGGCGGTGTTGCTGATCTATGCCGTCTGCTTCGTGCTCGGCGCGACGGCGCTCGTGCTTTCGGGCGGCGTTGCGCATCTGACCAAACTCGCGGGGCTGTGACCGCGCAGCAGCCGCTGCGCGTCATGCCGGTTTTCGGGACGCGTCCCGACACGATCAAGATGGCGCCGGTCGTTCACGCGCTCAAAGCGGCGGCGCCTGCAATCGAAACGATCGTCTGCGTTTCGGCACAGCATCGCGAGATGTTGGACGATCTGCTCGAGCTCTTTGAGATTGTTCCGGAATACGACCTCGACATCATGACGCCGGACCAATCGCTCACGCACATCATGACGCGGGTGCTAATCGACATCGAACCCGTTATCCAAAAGGCCCGGCCAGATGTCATCCTTGTGCACGGCGACACGACGACGAGCACGTCGGCCGCGCTAGCGGCTTTCTACCAACATATCCCGGTCGGTCATGTTGAAGCCGGCCTGCGGACATCAGACCGCTGGCTACCGTATCCCGAAGAGATGAACCGACGAATGACGGCCGTTCTGACGACCTTTCAATTCGCGCCGACGTCGCTTGCAAAGGAACATCTGCTGCGCGAGCATGTCGCGCCGCAAGATGCCTTCGTTACGGGCAACACCGTTATCGACGCATTTCTCGAAACCGCACACCGTCCGAATCTGCCTCTTCCGGCCGGTTGGGAGAAGCTCGATCCGCGGCGCGATATCATTTTAGTGACGGCGCATCGCCGCGAAAACCATCCGTATATGCGCGATCTGGCCTTAGCGATGCGCGACATCGTGCGGCTGCCGTCACGGCCGCAAATCATTTGGCCGGTTCATCCCTCGCCGCGCGTGCGTCCCGTCGCGTTTGAAATTCTTGGGGGTGAGGAAGGCGTCGTTCTGACTGAGCCGATGAATTATGCGGAAATCGTTGCGTGTGTGTCACACTGCAAGTTCGTCTTGACCGACAGCGGCGGACTGCAAGAGGAAGCGCCGACGTTGGGCAAGCCGGTGTTGGTCATGCGCCAGGAAACGGAACGGCCCGAGGGGTTGATCGCCGGAACGCTCGAGCTGGTCGGCGTGGACCGCTCGCACGTCTTCGAATCTGCTCGCCGCCTCTTGACCGACCGTGCCGCATACGATCGGATGGCGAAAGCGAGCAATCCCTACGGCGACGGTCATGCCTCGCAACGGATCGTCGCGTGGCTTCTGGCGCGACTGCGCGGGGCCGCTTATCCGAACGAGTTTTCGCCGGTCAGGATGGCCGGCGCAGCAAGTTGACGACGGCGGTCATCACGGCCGGCGCGACCTTCACCGGGGCCGTGTTGCTGGGACTGCTGCTCGGAATCTGGTTGGGCAATCGCAGCGGCCAGCCGCTCTGGGTGTTGATCGGGATCTTCAGTGGAATGGCGGTCGGGGGCTACGGCGCAATCCGGCTCCTGCTGCGTGAGACGGGCTCGCTGAAGGGTTAACCCGGTGGGCGCTGGGAACTACAGCCCCGCCGACGCGGCCACCGACCTCCACAAGCACGAAGCGCTCAAGCGCTGGGTTACCCTGTGGAGCCTGGTGCCGGCCGCCTCGGTCTCGCTCGGCGCTTTAGCCTGGTCTGCGCTGGCCTCGTTGAGCCTGCTGCTGGGAGCCCTCTGCGGCGTCCTCAACATGCAGCTTGTCATGTACGGGACCCAGCGGCTGATCAAACGGCGCAGCGTCGGCGCGTTCGTCATAAGTAGTTTCTTGCGGCTCGGGGCCTTCGCTATAGTGCCATTAGGGCTGGCTCTGACTGGCAAATGGTGGACGCTTGCGGTCTATTTCGCGGGCTTCTTCTTACCACTTGCGCTGTATCTATTCTCGGTACGGCGACACTTTGAACGGAAATAGGATTCTTGCACGAGCAAATCGGCGAACATCTCGTATGGAACTTGCCCGTTCTCGGAACGGTGCATTCCGACACGATCGTCACGACCTGGCTCGTGATGTTGATCGCGCTCGTCTTTTTCGCGTGGATCGGCGCGAGTTACCGGTCGCCGCGCGTAACGAAACGTCAGGCCGTTCTTGAAGCGATCATCAACTACATCGCGGACCTGGTAACCGGCGTGTTGGGCGAAGAGGGGGAGCGGTTCGTTCCGTTCTTCATCGCGCTGTTCTTGTTCATCTTCTTGCTCAATCAGTTCGGCATGCTGCCGTTCAAAGCGCTCGGCCTGCCGTTCGGCGGCTCGCCGACCGCCGATCTCAACACGACCGTTTCGTATGCGCTGATGGTCTTCGTGATGATTCAAGTCGTTGCGCTTCGCAAGAAAGGTTTGAAGTACTTCGGCCATCTGACGAAGCCGTTCGCGTGGCTCTTGCCGATCAACACGCTCGAGGAGCTCGTACGGCCGGTCACGCTCGCTGCGCGATTGTTTTTCAATATCTTCGTCGGCGAATTGCTCTTCATCATCATTGCGTCGATCGTGACCGCAAGAGTAAAGATCGGCGTGCTCGACCTCTCGCTCGCCGCATCCGTCGTGCCGTTCTTCATCCAGTTCTTCAACTTTTTCGTGGGCACGATTCAGGCGTTTTTATTCACGCTCTTAGCGATCGTCTATCTTTCTTTGGCGATCGCTGAGGAGCACTAACTTAGCAAGGAAAGGTGATCACTTGACTTCTGAAAGCTTAGTCGTAGCTGCAACGCTCATCGCCTTCGGCATCATCATGGCCGGCGTCGCGTTCGGCTCCGGAATTGGCGACGGCATCGTCGCATCGAAAGCCGTCGAGGCGATCGCGCGACAACCGGAAGCCCGTCCCAACATCTTCACATTTCTCTTCTTGGGCGTCGGCATTCTGGAGGCGTTCCCGATCATCTCGATCGGCATCGCGTTCTATTTGCTGCTGGTCGTCGCAAAGGTGCCCACGCTGCTCTCGCACATACCGGCGGGCCACTAAGGAAGTAGATGTTTCTAAAACTCGACGGGACGTTCTTCGTGCAGTTAATCAACTTCGCAATTTTCTTTGCGGTGTTGAACGTCGTGTTTTTGAAGCCCGTCGGCAATGCGATTCGCAAGCGCCGGGAGTACATCAACAGCTTAGTCGCACACTACGATCTCTATCGCGAGCAGGCCGCGGACTTAGAAGCGCAAGCCGAAGCGACGCGCGCGACAGCGCGCCGCGAGGCGGAAGGCGTGCTTTCGAAGACGAGGGCCGAAACATCGAATGAAAGCGCAGCGATTGCTGGAGACTACTCGGGGCGTGCGACCGAGATCATCGAAGCGGCCCATCGCGATGCGGCATCCGAGCTCGAAGCGGCGCGCGAACGCAGTCGTTCGACGGTGCGCGAGCTTGCCGATCTGATGGTCGAACGCACGCTGACCGAGGCAGCGTCGTGAACTACGAAGCGATCGCGACCTGGAGCCAAGTCATTTCTTCAATCCTCTTCATCGGGGTGCTGATGTGGCTCTTTCGCAGATTCATGATTCCGCTGATCATGGCTGCGCAGAAATCGAAGAATGATGAGATCGCACTCGCCGAGCGACGTCGCGATGAAGCCAAGGCCGCACTCGAGGCATTGCAAGCGCGCACGGGGAGTGCGCAAGCGGATGCGAATGCGATTCGGGAACGCGCGCTTGCGCAGGCGCAGCGCGAGCGCCAAACGGCGCTGGCGCAAGCCAAAGAAGCGGGGGAGCGCGTGCTTCGGAACGCGGAAGGCGAATTGCGGCGGGCCCGCGCTGCGGCGCGCGATAAACTGCGCGCCGAGCTCGCATCCGGAGCTCTCGCGCTTGCGCGCACTGAGGCGGCCGAAAAGATCGACGCCGCGCGCAACGCGCGCATCGTCGCCGGGTTCCTGCGATTCGTCCAGCGAGCGCAAAACTGATGGCGAACGAACGGCTCGCGCGTCGCTACGCCCAAGCGGTGTTCTCGCTCGCTCAAGAGCAGGAAGCCGTTGACGATGTGGGTCGCGATCTGCTCGCCCTCAGCAGTGCGATTCTCTCGGATCCGCAGACGCGCGCGTTTTTTATCGCGCCGGTGATCGATCGCAAAGAGAAAGAGCGCGTATTGACCGCATCCTTCTCGGGCAAGACGCACGAACTGGCGCTGCACCTCGTCTTGCTCCTCGTGCGCAAGCGGAGGGAGTCGCTGCTGCGCGAGGTCGTCGAGCAATACCGGCAGCAAGAGATGGAATCGCGCGGCGCGCGACCGTTAACGGTTACGAGCGCGCTAGAACTCGAGCCGAAGCAGCTGGACGTCTTAGTGAAAGACCTCGAGGAGCGTTACGGATCGCGCTTTGAGGTTATACAAAGAATCGATCCGACTTTGATTGGCGGAGTTCGGATCATGATGGGCGATCGGCGCATCGATGGTTCGGTCGCCGGCCGCTTAGACGAATTAAGCAGAGTACTATTTGGAGCAACGAAATGATTAATGCGGATGAAATAGCAGGCATCTTAAAGCAGCAGATCGCGAGCTTTAAGAGCGAGATTCAAGAGGACCAGGTCGGCACGGTCATCGAGGTCGGGGCCAACTTGGCTCGCGTGTACGGGCTAGATGCGGTGCGCGCCTCGGAACTTGTTGAATTTCCAAACGGGCTTCAAGGCGTCGTTCTCAACTTGGAAGAGGACAACGTCGGCGTCGTCATCATGGGCCCCGACACGGAAATCCAGGAAGGCGACAAAGTGCGTCGCACGGGGCGCATCGCGTCGGTCCCGGTGGGCGATGCGTTGCTCGGACGAACCGTCAATCCGCTCGGTCAACCGATCGACGACAAGGGGCCAATTAACGCGACGCAATTTCGGACGATCGAAAATGTCGCGCCGAGCGTCGTCGACCGCCAGCCTGTCAAACAACCGCTGCAGACCGGCATTCGCGTGCTCGATGCGTTGATTCCGATCGGTCGCGGGCAACGCGAGCTGATCATCGGCGATCGGAGCACAGGCAAAACCGCGATCGCACTCGATACGATCATCAACCAGCGCGGCAAGAACGTCATCTGCATCTACGTTGCAATCGGTCAAAAGAATTCGACCGTGGCCGCAGTTGCGCAGATACTCGAATCGCGCGGCGCGATGGAATATACCACCATCGTCGCTGCCGGACCATCGGAAGCTGCCGCACTAAAGTGGATGGCGCCATATGCCGGCTGCGCGATGGGCGAAGAGTTTATGTACCAAGGCAAAGACGTCTTGATCATCTACGATGACTTGACGAAACACGCGCAGGCATATCGTGAAATGTCGCTGTTGCTGCGCCGTCCGCCGGGTCGCGAAGCGTATCCCGGCGACGTCTTCTATTTGCACTCGCGACTTTTGGAGCGGGCCGCAAAGCTCTCCGATGCGCGCGGCGGTGGCTCGCTGACCGCCCTGCCGATCATCGAAACGCAGGCCGGCGACTTCGCCGCCTACATTCCAACAAATGTGATCTCGATCACCGATGGACAGATCTATCTGACGCCGCAACTCTTCTTTCAAGGGATCCGTCCGGCGGTCGATGTCGGTCTATCGGTATCGCGCGTCGGCGGCAATGCTCAAACGAAGGCGATGAAGAGCGTAGCCGGACGGCTCAAGCTCGAGTTGGCACAATATCGTGACCTGGCGGCTTTCGCGAAGCTTGCGAGCGATCTCGATAAAGCGACGCAGATGCAACTGCAGCGCGGAGAAAAATTGACCGAACTCCTCAAGCAGCCGCAATACGATCCGCAACCGATGGAAGATCAGGTTGCGATCATTTGGGCCGCGACGAACGGCTATGTGATGGACGTGCCGACGGATCGCTTGCAAGAATGGGCGCGCGGCTTCGTCGACTCCCTGCATGCGAAGTATGAGGACATTCCGCGATCGATCGCGTCTAGCGGCCAACTTGCGGACGACGTGATTGCAAAATTGGAAGAAGCGGTCAAGGAGTACAACAAATCATTCTAGGTAACGGCTGATGGCAGCGCTCAAAGATCTGCGCGACCGCATTCGCTCGCTACGCAACACGCAGCAAATCACGAAGGCGATGAAGCAGGTTGCAGCGGCCAAGATTCGACGCGCCGAGCAGGCCAAAAAACAGGCGCGTCCCTATGCGGACACGCTCGACGAGATGCTGCGCGATCTGCTGGTGAATGTTTCGAGCGTCGACCATCCTTTTATGAAGCCGGGGCGTAGCGGCGCACCATCCGGCGTGATCCTGATGACGGCCGACAAAGGTTTAGCGGGCGCGTTCAACGCGAACATCATCCGCGAAGCAGAGCAGTATCGCAACTCGCATTCCGACGCGCTCTTTTACAGCGTCGGCATCAAAGCGCGTAACGCCGTCCGTCGCCTTGGACAGCCAGACCGCCCGACGTGGCCCTTGAGCGCGCAGCCAAAAATCTCGACGGCGCGTGAAGTTGCGGCGCGCGTCACCGAAGACTTCGATCGTGGAGCAATCTCCGATATCACGTTGGTTTCCGCGCAGATGATATCGATGATGGTGCAGCGCCCGTATGCGCGAACGCTTGTACCCGTCGAGCCGTCGGCGCGCGACGAAGCGAAGGCGCAAGCGGGTCCACGCGGCGCCGTTGAATTTGCGCCTTCACCGGAATTCGTGCTCTCGCGATTGCTGCCGAAGTACCTCGAGTTCACGCTTTTCGCTGCCATGCTGGAGACCGACGCCGCCTTCTTTGCTGCTCAGCTGGTGGCGATGAACAATGCGACCGACAATGCCGGCAAGTTAATCGACGAATTGACGGTCCACATGAACAACGCGCGTCAAGCTGCGATCACAAAAGAGTTATTAGAAATCGTCAGCGGTGCGGAAGCACTCGCTAAGGCGTAGCCACGAGATAAAGGAATAGTGAAATGACTGCTGCGGCTGAAAGCAAGAGTAAAAAAGCGACCGGCAAGGTCGTGCAGGTCTTGGGGAACGTCGTTGACGTTGAGTTTCCCGTAGAAGCACTGCCGGAAATCAATGATGCACTCACCGTGCGCGTCAACGAAGATACGCATCGGCAGGGGAACGGCGTGGCCGGCGCGCCGGCCGCGGAAGGCGTCGATCTTGGCGGAACTGCGATGCAGCCGCGCGACGTCGTACTCGAAGTTCAAGATGAGCTCGGCAACAATCAGGTGCGCTGCCTTGCCATGGCATCGACGGACGGTCTCGTGCGAGGCGCGGTCGTGACGCCGATCGGCGGACCGATTCGCGTTCCGGTCGGTGAAGGCACCTTAGGGCGCATCTTCAACGTCCTCGGAAAGACGATCGATTCGAATCAGCCGGTGAAGGCGGCCGCCGAGTGGCCGATCCATCGCCCGGCGCCGGGGTTCGCGCAGCAAGAGCCGACGCCGAAAATCTTCGAGACCGGCATTAAGGTCATTGACCTGATGGCACCCTACACGCGTGGCGGCAAAGTCGGACTCTTCGGTGGCGCGGGCGTCGGGAAGACCGTTCTGATTCAAGAGCTGATCCGCAATATCGCAACGGTCCATAAGGGCTTCTCCGTATTCTGCGGCGTCGGCGAGCGAACGCGCGAAGGCAACGATCTCTGGCTCGAAATGAAAGAGTCGGGCGTTCTCGCGCAGACGACGCTCGTCTTTGGGCAGATGGACGAACCGCCGGGCGTGCGGTTTCGCGTCGCTCAAACGGGCGTCACGATGGCGGAATATTTCCGCGACGAGTTAGGCGCGGATGTACTCCTCTTCATGGACAACGTCTTCCGTTTCTTACAGGCGGGCTCGGAAGTCTCGGCGTTGATGAATCGAATGCCGTCCGCCGTCGGATACCAGCCGACGCTCGCGACCGACATGGGGCGCCTTGAAGAGCGCATCACATCGACGCAAAAGGGCTCGATCACATCTGTGCAAGCGGTGTATGTACCGGCCGATGACTACACGGATCCGGCGGTAGCGACGACGTTCGCGCATCTCGATGCGACGACCGCACTTTCGCGCCCCATTTCGGAACTGGGAATCTATCCGGCGGTCGATCCGCTCGCTTCGAGCTCACGCATCCTCGATCCAAAAATTGTCGGCGAAGAGCACTATGACGTCGCGCGCGGCGTGCAAGAAACGCTGCAGCGCTATCGCGACCTGCAAGATATCATCGCGATTCTCGGCGTCGAGGAGCTTTCCGAGGAAGACAAGATCACGGTCGGCAGGGCGCGCCGCATCCAGCGTCTTTTCTCGCAGCCGTTCTTTGTCGCCGAGCAGTTCACCGGTCGTCCCGGCAAGTACGTCAAGATCGCCGACACGATCGCTTCCTTTAAAGAAGTGCTCGAAGGCAAAGTCGACTCGTTACCCGAGGGAGCGTTTTTCTACGCTGGCGGCATTGATGAAGTCAAAGAAAACGCGGAAAAGATGACCGCGAGCGCAGGCGCCGGCAGCTAAATCATGGCAGGTACCGTTCCGTTCAAGCTGATCACGCCGACCGAAGTCGTTTTCGAAGGCGACGCCGAGCTCGTCATCGCCGTTGGAACGGAAGGCGAGGAAGGGATCTTGCCGCATCACGCGCCGTTCTTAACCGCGTTGCGGCCCGGGGTCTTGCGCGCGAATAAGAGCGGCGGCAACCGCCTGGAGCTTGCAACGGGAGAAGGCTTCATGCAAGCGCTTCCCGATCGTGTGACGGTTCTCGTCGACCGTGCCTTGCGCTTCGAGGATGTCAATCCCGCGGAAGCGCGCAACGAGCTGAGTGCAGCACTGGAGCGGCAAAAGAGCGCTGCCGATCCGGCCGCCTTTGCTCGCGAGCAAGCGATCATCGACTTTGCTAATGCGAAGCTTCGGCTGACTCACCACTAAGCACAGTAAGCGCGGCGGAAGCCCTTCGGCGGCGCCGAAGGGTGGCGCCATGCGGCGACCGGCGGGTTGGGCGGTCCTGAGCGAAATCGCACTAGAGATTGCGGGACTCAATCTCTTTCTGCAAGTGACGACAACACCACGGGAGAGTTCGACGCCCGCAAAGCCGCGCAGAGAAACGATCCCGAACTTCATCACGGAAGTCGCCGATGCCGATGCGCGGCACTATCGCGTGCGCACAACGAGTGGACCGTTGTATGCGGGTTTCTACTCCGATGGTCGCGTTCGAATAACCGCCCCCGATGGACGGCGCTTTTCAGGCGTTGCTGTAGAAAATAAAGCGGTCATGGCTGCACTGCGCGACGACGTTTCATTTGAAATGGAGATGATCCCGGCGGGGTCGGGAGCGGCGCTCAAGATCAGCGGCGGTCCATACGACGGTCAAACGCTGCAGGGCGAAGCGATCGGATGAATACGCTCGATCGCCTGGAGACGACATTGCGCGTCAAAGGCGGCGCGCGTCTCGAGGGCTCGGTGCCGGCGCACGGCGCGAAAAACTCCGCGCTTCCGATCATGGCCGCCGCGCTGCTGGCAAAAGGAAAGGTGACGCTGCATCGCGTGCCGCGCATCACCGACGTGTCCGTCATGTGGTCCCTCTTGGAAGCGCTCGGTGCGCGGCTTCGATACGAAGGCGACGGCACGGTAACGATCGATTCATCGAACGTCGCATCGCATCGCGCTCCGTACACCCTCGTGAGAAAGCTCGCGGCATCGTTCGATCTCGTCGGTCCGCTCCTGGCTCGCTTTGGGAGAGCCGAAGTTCCGTTGCCGGGCGGCTGTGTGCTCGGGACGCGCGCGACCGATATGCACGAGCACGCTTTCCGCGCGCTTGGCGCGGACGTCAAGAATGCACACGGCTATCTGATCGCGACTGCCAAGCGCAAGAGGTTG
>JAFARW010000129.1 GCA_019245275.1 Vulcanimicrobiota bacterium | reverse complement strand
GGATATCCTATTTCGAATGCGCCCGGCTGAGTTTGCGCCTCGCGAACGGGATTTGATGGCAACGATTGCGCGCGGCGATCACGTCTTTCCGTTACGCCGTCCAAAACAATTCTGCGACATTGTCGCGAAGTTCAGTCTGGCCACCTTACATGCACGGGAGTTGCTTTGACGCGTTGCACGCGCTGCGCACTCCGTTCACGCGCGTAGCGACTGAGATGGTCGACGCCGAATCCGGGCGCCAATCCGAAGATCACAAGCGCGAGCACCGTAATGGCCGTAGCGCCCGTTGCCAAAACCGTATATTCGGCTACGCCGCCTTTCGTTAACAGGAAACCTGCGCCGAGCGCCGCCGCGCCAAGTGCGCTCGGGCGCGTGAGCAACCCCAGGATGAGCAACAGACCAATCAGCGTCTCGGCGATCGAGATCGCCGGCTCGGTCCATCGCACGTTTTGAGCGATCGGTCCGGCCAGGGCACCGTGGTACCACGAAGGGATTCGCAACGTGCTGTGGTTCAGCAGCTTCGAAAGCCCGTGGATCAGCCAGTAGGCGCCAAGGTAGACACGCGCCAGGGTCAGCCACAAAGAAGCGTTCGGCGATAGTCGGTTCATGCACCGATGTACCGCCGAACGCCCGCAAAGGTGTCAGTTAGCGGCTATTGACTACCCATCTTGTAGTTGCGGCTGGTCAGGATATAGATCTTGTCTGCGTGCCGCAGCCCCAAGAAGTGCTGGTCGTAGTAGACCTTTACGTATTGCCCGGCCCGGATCGCATTCATCTGGTACGTCGTCTTGCCGTCTTGCGAGAAAACGTCCTTGAACTTCGGTGTTACCGTAAAGGCAAGCGTCTGTCCAGACTTCGGATCGTGCACTTTGATGTTGTTCGTCGAAACGTGCACCGTAATGCCATAGAAGACGGCTGCAAAGGCCGCCTGAGAGAGCAACAGCACCGCTGTTGCGGTTGCCAGTATCATTCGTAGAGATCGGTGTATCATAACGCTCCTTTCATTAGGAGAACACTTGACCTTATACCCAATTCTCTACCCTCAGACGGCCATCAGCTTCTCCCACTCCGCGCGGGTGAGCCGTAACTCCGCTTCGCGCAAGGACGAAAGCGGCTTTCGCGGCAAGCGTTCGCGCTCGCAGAAGTCCTTGGATTTCGCGTCGATGTAAAGCAAACCGGTCACGAGCTCGCCATTTTCACGCGTCGCGTGCACGGTCTGTAACGCGCGCAGCGCGTCCGTCGCATCGTAGTCGCGATCGACTTTGCGCAAGAGCACGCGTGAGCCATCTTCAAATTCGACCTGCTGAACGGTCCCGGGCTCATAATCGACCGCGATGTCTTTCGCGGGCGCGATGAAATCCGGCGTATGCAGCGTGAAGGAATGCTCTTTGATATACGCATAGCTCTTCGTGGAACCCACGTGATCGTTGAATGCAACGCACGGGCTGACGATGTCGAGCACTGCGGTGCCGCGGTGTGAAAAGGCCGCCTGCAACAGCGGAACGAGCTGTTTCCCGTCGCCGGAAAACGATCGTGCAACAAACGTCGCGCCGAGTTCGATCGCGATCCCGCAGACATCGATCGTCTGATACTCGTTCACCATACCGCGCTTCTGCGTCGAGCCGACATCTGCGGTCGCCGAGAACTGGCCTTTCGTCAGGCCGTAGCAACCGTTGTCCTCGATAATGTAGGTGCAGTCAACGTTGCGCCGGATCATGTGGCAGTACTGCCCCAGCCCGATGCTCGCGGTGTCGCCGTCGCCGCTGATGCCCAGGACCAAGAGCTCGCGGTTCGCGAGTTTAGCGCCTGTTGCTAGCGACGGCATGCGGCCGTGGACGCCGTTGAATCCGTGCGCGCGCTCGACAAAGTAGGCCGGCGTTTTGGACGAGCATCCGATCCCGCTCATTTTGGCAAGGCGGTATGGATCCACGCCGTATTCGTAGAGCGCCTTTATTAAATGGTTCGTAATCGAGTTGTGGCCGCACCCTGCGCACAGCGTGCTGGGCAAGCCCTTGTAGACGTCGCGCGTGATACCCAGGGTGTTTACGCTCATG
>JAFARW010000057.1 GCA_019245275.1 Vulcanimicrobiota bacterium | reverse complement strand
TTTCGCGGTCGCCTTGCGGCGTACGCGTGCCATGGGTTGGTTTTCTTCGTCATAAAGACAGGAGTTCTTTTGAGCGCAGCTACCGTGGTCGTTCTAGAAGGCGATCAAACCGGCCAAGAATTGTTGCTCGAAGCATTGCGTCTTCTCGATCGTTCCGTCATTGACGTCGAGCTCGATTTCGAACGTTACGACCTATCGCTTGAGAATCGGCGCGCAACTGAGAATGCGGTCGTGCTTGAATCGGCGGATGCAATCAAGCGCAACAGGTTCGGCATCAAAGCCGCCACGATCACACCGGAAGGCGGCGACGACGTCGGCTCACCAAATGCGATCTTGCGTCCAGCCGTGGGCGGTAAGGTCATCGTACGGACCGGCCGACGGTTGCCGAAGGTGCGGCCGGTGGCCGGAATTCATGCGCCGATTTCGATCGTGCGTATGGCGGTCGGCGATGCCTATGGCGCAAAGGAGTGGCGCGAAGGCAAAGGCGCGGACGAGGCGGCCTTTCGCACCGAGAGAATCGAGCGCGGCGTCTGTCGCGACGTGGCCGAGTATGCTTTCGTGCACGCTAAGAAGATGGACGCGAAGGTTTTCGGTGGGCCGAAGTACACGGTCAGCCCGATCTACGAAGGCATGTTAAAGGAAGAGATGGACGAGGCTGCCGCACGCCATCCCGACGTTGTTTACGATCCGCAGCTGATCGACGCCACGTACGCGCTGCTGATTTCCGGTCCGGGCGACGCGATGGTAATCCCCTCGCTCAACCGCGACGGTGATTGTCTCTCGGACTTAGTGATGCAACTCTTCGGCTCGATCGCCGGAGCGGAATCGGTGCTTCTGGGGTTCGACGAGCAGTTCAAACCAACAATTGTGGTGTCGGAAGCACCGCACGGAACCGCGCCCGGATTGCATGGCCGTAATGTCGCCAATCCGATGGCGATGATTCTCGCGGCCGCGGCCTTGCTTTCATATATCGAGGACCGGCGCGCCACGCAGGCATCCCGCGCAATCTACGAAGCGACGCTAGAAACGGTGCATGAGGGCATCGCAACTGCAGACCTCGGCGGCACGGCGTCTACCACGGAGTTCACGGATGCGGTGATCGAGGGGGTCAAACGCAAACTCGACGTGTGGTCGACTTTATAACGCGCGAAATTAACGCAGGCTGGGGTCCAGGGCGTCGCGCAAACCGTCGCCCAATAAGTTAAATCCAAGAACCATCGTCGTGATCGCAACGCCGGGAAAGATCAGCGCCCACGGCGCCGACAACCAGTAATCGCGCGCATCGTTCAGCATCGCGCCCCACTCGGGCGAAGGCGGACGTGCACCAAGGCCGAGATACGATAAGCCGGCCGCTTCAAGTTCCGCCGTTGCGATACCGAGGGTCGCCTGAACAAGCAATGGCGCAAGAATGTTCGGCAAGATGTGCCGCCAGAGAATGCGTGGGATGAGCGCGCCGAGCGCACGCGCCGCGTCGACATACTCGAGATTCTTGATCGCGAGCACCGATGAGCGAGCGAGGCGCGCGTATTGCGGAATGTAGACGATTCCGACCGCAATCATCAGATTGTTGATGCTCGGTCCTAAGATCGTCGTGATTCCGATCGCCAAGATGATCGACGGAAAGGCCAGCATCAGATCCATTGCCGCCATCAATACGCTCTCGAGCTTTCCGCCGATGTAACCGGCGAGCACGCCGATCAGCGTGCCGACCGTGATCGCCAGGCCAACCGCCAAGAAGCCGATGCGAATCGAGATCCGCGCGCCGTAGACGATGCGCGCGAAGATGTCGCGCCCGAGCTTATCGGTGCCCATCAGGTGGTGCAGCGTCGGATGCGAAGCTTGATGCGAGAGGTCTTGAGCCAACGGATCGCTGTGCGCGAGAAGCGGCGCTAAAATCGCCGATCCGGCAATCACAATGACGATCAACAATCCAACGACTGCGCCGGGCGAGCGCCGCAGCCGAATCCAAACATCGCCGAGATACGTGCGCGACGCCGGCGCGAGCTCAGCTTGCTCGGAGAGCGTGATCTCCAAGCGCTAAATTTCCATGACGACGGGAATCACAATCGGGCGCCGCTTTGTGCGGGCATAGATTGACTCGGCCAAACCCTTGCGGATGTGTTCCTTGACCGTATTGACGTCGCGAATGCCTTCGACCGAACAGCTTTCGATGATCCGAACAAGTTCGGCGCGCAGCTCGGAGAGCACACCGTCGGATTCCGGCAGATAGAAAACGCCGCGCGTGACGAGATCCGGGCCGGCAATAACACGGGCCTGGGCGCTATCGATCGTAACGACGACCATCATGATGCCGTCGCTCGAAAGTACCTTGCGATCTCGCAAGACACCGTCACCGACATCACCGACGCCTGAACCGTCCACCATGACGTGTCCGCCGTACGTCCGCCCGATTTTATCGGCGCCTTGCCTCGTGAATTGCAAAACATCGCCGTCCTCGGCGACGAAGACGTTCTGCGGCAAGACGCCGGTGCGCATCGCGAGCCGCCCATGCAAAACGAGCATGCGGTATTCACCGTGCAGTGGCATGAAGTACGTCGGGCGGATCAAGTTGAGCATCAAAAGCAGCTCTTCTTGTGAGGCGTGGCCCGAAACGTGTGAGCGGCCGTCGGTCCCGTGGATCACGATCGCGCCAAGCTTATAGAGATTGTTGATCGTACGGTAGACGCTCTTCTCGTTGCCCGGGATCGGCGTCGCGCTGATGACGATCGTATCGCCGGGAACGATCTTTAGCAGCCGGTGGTCGCGCACTGCGAGCCGCGCCAGCGCCGACATCGGTTCGCCTTGCGCCCCGGTCGTCATCACGACGAGGCGCTCCGGTGGATACGCATCGATGTCTTCGATCTTGACAACCGAGTCGCGCGGTATGTCAAGATAGCCTAACTCGGAAGCCTGCTGCACGACGCGCAGCAGCGAGCGTCCTAAGAATGCGATCTTGCGATCGAACTCAACCGCGTGATCGACTGCCTGCTGAATGCGCGGTACATTCGATGCAAAGGACGTGATGATAATGCGGCCTTTCGCATGCGAGAAGATTGAGGTGAACGCTTCGCCCACCATGCGCTCCGAAAGCGTGTGTCCCGGGCGCTCGACGTTCGTGCTATCGGACAGCATGCAGAGCACGCCTTCATCGCCGACTTTCGCGATCGCCCCGAAATCCGGCGGTTGCCCATCGATCGGCGTCTGATCGAACTTGAAATCACCGGTGTGAAAGATCGCTCCGACGGGGGTCCGCAGCGCGAGCGCGCAGGCGCCCGCCACGGAGTGGTTTACATGGATGAACTCGGCACGAATCGTGCCGTACTCGACGGTCTCGCCTGGTTCGACGGTTCGAAAGTTCGAATCGTCAAAGCGATGTTCGCGGGCCTTCGCCTTGATCAGTGCAAGCGAAAGCGGCGTCCCGACGACCGGCACATCAAACTCCCGCAAGAGATAGGGGATGCCGCCGATGTGGTCTTCATGGCCGTGGGTGATCAGGACCGCGCGAAACTTATCTTTGCGGTCGCGCAAATAGGTGAAATCGTTGATCACGATGTCGACGCCGTACATTTCGTCGTCAGGAAACATCAGGCCACAATCGACGGCGA
>JAFARW010000111.1 GCA_019245275.1 Vulcanimicrobiota bacterium | reverse complement strand
TGGAATACAGTGGAGCGAGGCGGACACGATTCTCACAATCACGCTCTCGCGCCCCGAGAAGAAGAATCCGCTTACGTTCGAGATGTACCGGGAGCTGCGCGATCGTTTTCGCGAGCTTGCAACACGCGAATCGACTAAAGTAGTTATCATCGGCGGAGCGGGAGACAACTTCTGTTCCGGTGGCGACGTGCGCGAGATCATCGGGCCGCTCACCGAGCTCGATCGCGCAGGCCTTCTCGAATTCACGCAACTTACGGGCGATGTTGTCAAAGCGATACGCAACTGCCCGCAGCCGATCATCGCCGCGATCGATGGCGTCTGCGCAGGCGCCGGCGCAATCCTTGCGATGGCTTCGGATCTTCGTTTCGGCACCGCGCGGAGTCAAGTCACCTTTCTATTTTCTCGCGTTGGTCTTGGCGGATGCGATATGGGCGCATGCGCGATGTTGCCGCGTATCATCGGACTCGGACGCGCATCAGAGTTGCTGTATACCGGTCGCGCGATGATGGGAGAAGAAGCGCTGGCATGGGGTTTTTACAATGAACTCCACCCGCCGGAGGAGTTGTTACGCGCTACCCGACTGGCCGCAAAGCGACTTGCACAAGGGCCAACCCTTGCGCATGCGATGACGAAGAAGATGTTGCGTCGCGAGTGGGCAATGCCGCTCGACGACGCGATCGACGCCGAAGCGGAAGCGCAGGCGCAACTGATGCAGACGCGCGATTTCCGGCGCGCGTATGAAGCGTTTATCGCCGGCACAAAACCTCATTTTGAGGGAAATTAACGCGTTGAACGAGCGCGACTTTCTGGGCTGGCCCTTCTTTAACGACGCGCATCGACAATTCGCCCGCGAGCTCGACGCCTGGCTCACGACTCAACATGTCGATCACGACAACGTCGATGCTGCGTGCCGCACGTGGGTTGTTCGCCTTGGCGAGGCCGGCTGGCTGCAGGCAATCCAGCCTCCCCTGGATTTGAGAAAACTCTGCCTCGCGCGTGAAACGCTTGCGCGTTACGATGGTCTCGCGGATTTTGCGTTCGCGATGCAGGGCCTCGGAAGCGTGCCGATTGCATTATTTGGAGGCGAAACCTTGCACCGGCGATACGTGCCGAATGTCGCATCGGGTACGACGATCGCTGCATTCGCGCTCTCCGAGAAAGCGGCGGGTTCGGACGTGGCAGCTATCCGAACATCTGCGCGCCGGGAAGGGAGCCGCTATGTCATCGACGGTGAGAAGACGTGGATTTCCAATGGCGGCATCGCCGATTTTTACATTGTTTTTGCACGAAGCGGCGGCGAAGGCGCGCGCGGTCTCTCCGCATTCGTCGTAGATGCCGATTCGCCGGGACTAACGATCGCAGAACGAATCGACGTGCTCGCGCCGCATCCGCTCGCCACGCTGCGTTTTGACGGCTGCACGGTGAGCGAAGATCAACGGGTCGGCCGAGAGGGCGACGGTTTCAAGATAGCGATGGCAACGCTCGATTTCTTTCGGTCGACGGTTGCGGCCGCAGCTCTCGGATTTGCTCGGCGAGCATTGGAAGAGACGATCGCGCATGTGAAGACGCGACGCCTTTTCGGAACGACGCTCGGTGATTTACAGATGACACAGGCAAGGGTCGCCGAGATGGCAACGGACATCGACGCATCGGCGCTGCTCGTCTATCGTGCTGCGTTCGAGAAAGACCGCGGGAAGGAGCGCGTCACTTCGGAGTCTTCGATGGCAAAGTGGTTTTCGACCGAAGCCGCGCAGCGCGTGATTGATTCCGCCGTGCAGCTATTCGGCGGACGAGGCGTGACGCGTGGCGAGATCGTCGAACGTTTGTACAGGGAGATTCGCGCGTTACGCATCTATGAGGGCGCGAGCGAGATCCAGCAGCTCGTCATCGCCCGTCAGATTCTCGCAGCGTCCTCTACGTGAGTGGCTACAGCGCGCATGTAGATACCTTCACGCGCGATCATCTTCCGCCGGTTTCTGAGTGGCCGGACTTGACCTTCACGCGGCCGGAATTCCAGTATCCGGAACGCCTCAACTGCGCATCGCGCTTGCTCGACCGGCACATCGCGAGCGGACGAGCACGCCGGCGTTGCATACTTTCCCCAAGTCTGACGTGGACGTATGCGGAGCTCTTTGAGAAAGCGAATCAAATCGCGCACGTCCTTGTTGACGATCTCGGCGTACGCCCCGGGAATCGCGTGCTCTTGCGGGGGCCGAATTCGCCGATGCTCGCAGCGTCGTGGTTTGCAGTCATGAAAGCCGGCGCCGTCGCTGTCACAACGATGCCGCTCTACCGTTCTTCCGAGCTCGAGTACATGATTGAGAGAGCGCGCATCCGTTTTGCGCTCTGCGACGAGCGGTTCACGGGGGATTTGGAGACCGCGTCGCGACACGCCGGCGAGCTTTCGACCGTGACATTCGGCAGCGGTGACCCCGGCGCTCTCGAATCGCGAATGACACGCAAGTCGCGGATGTTCGAAAACGTCGAAACTGCTGCCGACGATGTCGCGCTGATCGGGTTCACATCCGGAACGACCGGCAAAGCGAAGGCGACGATGCATTTTCATCGCGACGTGCTGGCGATCTGCGATGCTTTTCCAAAGTCCGTCCTCAAAGCATCCGAACAGGATCTTTTTTGCGGCAGTCCGCCTTTGGGTTTTACATTTGGGCTCGGCGGTCTGCTGCTGTTTCCGCTCGACATCGGAGCTACAGCACTGCTGCTCGAGAAGGCGACGCCCGAATTACTCTTGGAAGCGATCGAACGTCAAGGCGCCAGCGTCGTATTTACGGCTCCGATTGCTTACCGGGCGATGGCGGGGCTGATTCAGGGAAACGCCGTTGCGTCGTTGCGCAAGTGCGTGTCGGCCGGCGAGACGCTGCCTTTGCCGACTTTTCAAGCGTGGTTCGAGCGAACGGGCTTGAAGATCATCGACGGCATTGGCGCGACCGAGATGCTGCACATCTTCATCTCCTCGCCGGAAGAGAAGATTCGGCCGGGTTCGACGGGTCAAGTTGTGCCGGGTTACGAGGCGCGGATTGTGGATGATGATGGCAAAACTGCGCCGCCGGGAACGGTCGGCCGTCTCGCCGTGCGAGGACCGACCGGCTGTCGCTATCTCGACGATCCACGTCAAACACAGTACGTTCAACGCGGCTGGAATTTTCCGGGCGATGCTTACCGCATGGACGAGGATGGATACTTTTGGTACGTCGCCCGCTCGGACGACATGATCATCGCTTCGGGATACAATATCTCAGGGCCGGAAGTCGAAGAAGCGTTGCTTGCGCACCGGGACGTCAAAGAGTGCGCCGTCGTTTCGGCTCCCGACTCGGAGCGGCACACGAACATCGTCAAAGCGTTTGTCGTGCTCAATGAAGGTTGCGATATCGGTGAGGCTGAGGTTGCCTCACTGCAAGAGTTCGTAAAGTCAAGAATAGCCCCTTATAAAGCGCCGCGCGCGATCGAGTTCGTTGAGTCGCTCCCGCGAACCGAGACCGGAAAATTGCAGCGCTACGTGTTGAGGCAACACCCGGCGGTTTAGGGCGGCGCCGTCGCTCGCGCTTGATTCGGAAAAGTGACCAGACTGAGCAGAAATCCAAAGATACCGGTGTAGAGCAGTGCACCGAAGGCGAAGATCGGATGCCACCACGTTCCGCCTAAAAAAGCGATAACGTACAGCAGAAGTGTGGCGTGGTAGACAACCGGCACGACAAATGCAAAGGAGCCGTACCGTATGCGGCTTGCCTGGAGCACTTCGCCGTTCAAAAGGAAGCAGTCCGCGACGATTCCGGCGATCAAACTTGCAACGATCGGAGCAAACGCCTGTGGCCATGACGTAGCCGCCGCGACCGCGATAAACCCGTTTCCGAGCAGATACAAAAGCGTTAGTGATCCCGGCCGTAGCACAAAGTTGCGAACCAGGTACAGCGTAAGACCGACCATGATCAAACTCTGCAGAACGAACGATGTCAGGCCACCGGCTTGATGGCTAAACGCAAGCGTCTGCGCCGTTAATGCCTCGGAGCTCGTTGCCGGCACATGCATCGGTCCAAAGACGCGCTCGGCGCCGCTCGGAAAGATATAGTTTGTCCCCCAGTGGATCAATTCGAAGAATGAGGCGGCTGCAATGAGCGCAGGCAGTTGATCGATGAATTTCGCCGGCCGAGGCGATGCGAGCACGGCGGCACGGATTGGGCTCGTCAGAACTAGGATCAGCCCAAGCCCGATTAATTGGTGCGTGGGACTCAAGAGGGCCAAGAAACCTGATTCGAATCCGTATAAAAAATGCCCGATCGCGTCCAGCAGGCCGCCGACCAAAAAGATCGCGAGGCCGGGCAAAACCAAATCGTAGCCCGGCGGCAGAGCGTTGCGTAGCGGAAGACCAAGACGCATCCCGCGCGCTGCCATAACGCCCGCTGCAATAAATAAGATGACTAAACCGCTGTAGAGCATCGCGTGCGCGCCGGTTAAGAATGAGTCGACGTCTTCGCGGATGTGCCAGCCGAGATCGGCGAAGAGCCCGCCGATCAACCACAGTCCGCCGATCGCCATCGTCCAATCGAACGCGACGCTGCGCCTGGTCACTGCGCAGGGATTCGAACCGGCGCTAACCCAACCTGTGTCGCAGATGCGACTTAGCGCCACTCTCTGGCTCGCAGCGTTCGTCACGCTGACTGCTTGTGCGCAGCATCCGGAAACAAGTCACGCGGTTCTCTCGCCCAGCGTCTGGCCGACGCCTGTAGTTGCGGAGATGAACGCGCCGCCAACGATCCTCGCGATCGATCTTTCTCCCGCCCATGTGACCGCAGGTACATGGTGGAGTGGGCGCATCGTCACGTCAACGAACGTCGCCAGCGTCGAGATCCGCTGGCCGTTTTTCACATTTAGCGCGCCGCGCAAAGCCCCCGGTGAGTTCGATTTCCGCTTTCATGCGCTGGATTTGCCGATCATCTACCATCGGCCCTACACGGTCGAGATCGTCGCCCGAAATACTCCGGGCGTGACAACTCAGCGCAACGTGATCATCGACTTTCGCTAGAAGGCACGACTGCCGTCGCCTCAATTTCGACTTTCGCACGATCTTCCAGCAAGCTGTTGACTTCGACTAACGTCATCGCAGGATAGTGTGGACCGACAATCTTCCGATACATCACACCTAACCGCGGCGCGGACGCCAGGTACTCTTGCTTATCGATGACGTACCACGTCAAGCGCACAAGGTGCATCGGTGAGGCTTTGGCTTCTGCGAGAATGGCAACGATGTTGCGAAGTGCTTGTGCCGCTTGTTCGACAAAATCATCGCTCTCAAGTTCATGCCGTGCATTCCATCCGATTTGCCCGGCCACTGCGACGTAACTCCCTTCGGCAGCTATGCCATGCGCGTAGCCGCTTGGCCGAATCCACCCGGTAGGGCGCAATGCGTGGCTCACGCGTAGTCCGCTGCGACGGTCAGATCGCGGCCTGCGCTCAGGCGCGCGGTGTTGAAAATTGGCGTCAGCACGGCGGCGATCAAAATATTCAACAGCACGCCATAGAGCGCAATGTAACCGATTAGGACATGGCCCCCACCAAGCGGCAAAGCAAAAACCGCTTTAAAGCCCGCGGCCTTCGCCATCACGATGCTTGCAACGATTCCTACCGCCCAGCCTGCGAGGAGCGCTTTGGGGTGGAACCAGCGGGTGTACAGCGCAAGAGCGGTCGCGGGAAATGTCTGCAGCATTAGACTGCCGCCGAGCAACTGAAAGTAGATTGCGTAATCCACTGGGACAAAAAGCTTGATTAAGAGCGCCGCCGCACAGACCGCGAGACACAGCAGCTTCGCGTAGTGCGTTTGCGTTCGCGTACGTTCCTTGACGAATTCTTGAAAGACGTTGCTGGCAAAGAGATTTGCCGACCCAATCGCCATGATTGCAGCCGGCACGAGCGCTCCAATGACGATGGCGGCGTATGCGACGCCGAGGAAGCAATCGGGAAAAAACGCCCGGAAGAGTAATGGGATCGCATAATTCGCATCCTTCGTTTGGATATGCGCGGCTAAAGCGCAATAGCCGAGCAGCGCGAGCAAGGCCAACAGAATAGAGTACAGGGGAAGCAGCGCGGAATTGCGCTGGATGACAACCCGGCTGCGGGCGCTCAAGAGACTCGTAATTGAATGCGGGTAGATGAAGAGCGACATCGCCGACCCGAAAGCGAGCGATGCGTAGGCAAAGTAGAGGTTCGGTGGCAGTATCAAGGCTCCCGGCGGCTTATGCGTACGCAAGGCAGCGCCGGCAGCCGTAAAGATGTGAGCCCAGCCTCCCAACTTGGCCGGAATGTAAATGATCGCCGCAAGGATGCTGATGTACAGCAGCGTGTCCTTAACAAATGCGATCAGCGCCGGCGCCCGAAGCCCGCTCATGTACGTGTATGCAGCTAAGATCGCGAATGCGATGACCAACGCAATATTCTCTGCCGTCGCGGCTTGCGGCCCATAGCCGAGATACTGCGCGAAGACAACCTGCATTCCCAAAAGTTGCAAGGCAATGTAGGGCATCGCCGCGATGAAGCCGGTCAATGCAATGGCTATTTCAAGCGATCGGTCACCAAAACGATCGCGCACGAAATCTGCTATCGTTACATAGTTGCGGTTGCGCGCAACGGTCCAAAATCGCGTCATCACGACGAAGACAAATGGATAAGCGATCGTCGTGTACGGAACCGCAAAGAAACCGAGGGCGCCGACTCCAAACACGAGCGCGGGCACGGCGATGAACGTATAC
>JAFARW010000077.1 GCA_019245275.1 Vulcanimicrobiota bacterium | reverse complement strand
GCGGTAATCGCCGGGGGCGTCGGGTTTGCGACCTTGATCGTCGAGCCTGTGAACGCTCTTCGCGCTTTCGCTGCCGGCTTGGAACGAGCGATCAATCGCGCGGTAGTGTGGCGATCGCTTGTCGTCGGCCTGCTCTATTTTGCGGTGGCATTTGGCTTTTCAGCCGTCGCCTATGCGGCGGGATTCGGCTTGCTCTTTCTGTTGCATAGCGGCATCCCGTTGATGATCCTGATTGGCGTAACATCCGTCGTGCAATTTGGTTTCAGCTTGCTGATCATCGTGCTTTACTACTACGACTTGCGCGTGCGCCGCGAAGGGACGGATCTCGCGACGCTTGCCTCGCACGTCGCTGCGCCGACGTAAGCGGCGTTAGTTCTCGAGTGATTTGTCTTGCCGCAGCCGCGCTTGCCGTGACGCTCGCGCAAGCGAACGTCTCCGGGGATGGCGTCTCGCGATGGCTCAGTCAAAACCCGCGCGCGAGAGTGCTACTAACGCGGGAGCGCCGATCCGCTTTGCCCGCCCCGCGTCTTGACCCGCAAACAGAGGCGCGATCGATCCTCAGCAATGCACGGCGCTACCATTTGACGTCACCGGATGCCGTGCCGAAACGCACGTGGTGGCAGGTCGTTTTCCAGTGGCTCGCTGAGCGGTGGTCGCAGTTGCTCAACCGGCTCTTTGGTCGCGCCGCCATGCCGGCGCGAGTGAGCCGGCCGATTGCCGACGCGTTGCTCGTTCTATGCATCTTGCTATTTGTGGTTCTGCTGGCGCGCATCGTGTGGCTCTTCGGGAAAGTTTCACGATCGCGCATCGTTGCCCAGCCGATCGCGCCGCCGCCTGATGCCGCGGCGCTCCTGGCGCGCAGTCTTGACGCCGCGCAGCGGCGCGACTATGCGCGCGCCGTGACGCAGCTCTTCGCGGCCTCGGTTGCGTTGATTTCGCGCAGCGGACGTCTGCATGGTCATCGTAGCGACACCGTTGGCGAGATGCGCCGGCGCATTCGCGCGAGCGATCCGCGTCTGGATGAACCGTTTGCGGAGTTGACTCGATCGCTTACCCAAGCCGTATATGCGGAACTTCCAATCCAATCAGATGATTGGTCGCGCTCGTTGCTTGCGTACCGGCGGCTGGAGTCGCTATTGGCATGAGCAGGCGCATCGAACTGCGAGTGGACGCGATCGTCGGCGCGACCGCGTTGCTCATCGTGGTGTTGCTGATCCTCGCCCGCGGCGAAGCCGGTCCCCCACAGACTTCAACGCCGTCTTCGTTCGACTACGGTCCGGCCGGATATGCCGCAGTTTACGAGTTGTTGCAACGCGAAGACGTCAACGTCAGCCGCTTCGAGCGTTCGCATCTACTGTTGTCGCATGAGACCGGGGCGCTCGTTCTCGCGCAAGTGCCGTACTCGTTGCTGTTCGGCGGCGGGCTAAGCCGCAGCGACGTCACGGCGTTGAAGAATTGGGTCGCCGGCGGCGGAACGCTTGTCGTTCTTTCTCCGCCATACGGCGACGCCGGTGATACGTTGCTCGGCATTCCCGCAACGCGCACGAGGAAACAGCCGGCGCGCCGCGCGCTCGCCTTTACGGAGCTGCCGGTCACCGCGGGAGTCAAAGGCGTTAGCGGCAACTTCGCTGTCGAGTTCGGCGATCGCGCTGCCCCGAAGGCCCTTCCGTTACTCGTTACGAGCTCGGGCGTCGTGGCTCTAAAATATCGGTTGGGAAGGGGGACCGTCGTCGCGTTGACCGATCCATCGATCTTCAGCAACGCGCGCTTACGCGATCCGGATAATGCTCGATTTGCATTCAACCTGCTCGCCTCGTTTCGATCCGTAGCGTTCGATGAAACCGTCCATGGCTTTACCGGCGGCACTTCCCTGTGGGGCGCGTTGCCGGTTACCGCACGATGGTCTGCGATCGTTTGTTTGACCGCCGTTATCTTAGCGGTGATCGGCAATCTGTTTCGCTTTGCTCCGCCTTTGCGGCTTGCGCAAGCGGATGAGCCTGATTCGTCAGCGTACTTGACCGCGATGGCCAATCTTTTGGAGAGGGCCGGGGCACGTGCGCGTGCTCTGCACGATCGCGCGGATTTTGCCCTGCGTCGCGTGCGAGCGTCGGTCGGTCTCTCGGATCGTGCCCCGGTCTCCGAGGTTCTTGCGCGCATCGCGCCGGGACGCTCGCAAAGTGACGTCGCGGAAGTGGACCGGCTCACTCACATCGAGCACCCAACGCAGGCGGACCTCTTAAAGGCCGGCGTCCTTTCGTCGCGACTGCAAAAAGAGTTTCAGCGGTGACGCAAAGCGTTCGTTCGTTGTCCGAACGCATCACCGGCGCATTTCAGACCGTAATGGTCGGTGTCGAGCGAAACGTCTTTGCGCTGCAGATTGCATTGTTTGGCCGCGGACATGCACTCATCGAGGGTGTTCCCGGCACCGGCAAGACGCTGCTCGTTCGGGCGTTCGCGCTTCTCGCCGGTCTTGATTTTCGACGCATTCAGTTCACG